>JABCYT010000196.1 GCA_013290035.1 Alphaproteobacteria bacterium | reverse complement strand
CCAAGGCCGAACGCGTGCGGCGGGTGCTGGAAGCCTCGCTGGTCGACAAGCTCGAGCTCATGGAGCGGCCGATTCCGCCCGAGAGCATCTCGGGCATGCGTCGCGACTACAGCGAGCGCCTGCCCAAGACCAGCCGCGCGCAGACGATCTACTTTGAAAGCCGCCGCGAACCCGGCGTGAAAGCGGCGGAGCGTATCGGGCTGGTGCGGCTCATGCGCTCGGCGTCGTACCGCGCCTTTGCCGAGGCGCTGGCCGGCCGCCGGCTTGCATCGGGCTGGGGGCTGCAGGTGCTGCGCTACGGGCCGGGCGACTATGCCGGGCCGCACAACGACCATCATCCCCAGAACAAGGATGCGCGTGGCGGCTACGTCGACCTGCATCTCAGCCTGTGCTCGCGAAGCGTGGCGCATCAATGGCTGGTCTATAGCCGCGCCGGCCATTTCAGCGAGATCGTGTCGGTCGCCAAGCCCGCGTCGGTGACAGCCTACCGGCTGCCGTTCTGGCACTACACCACGCCGCTTGCCGCCAGGCCTGGCCGCGCCGACGCCGCGCGCTGGGTGCTGCTGGGGACGTTCCTCTACCGTTGAGGCTATCTGACCGCGAGCGGCACGACGCTGATCGAATTGCGCGGACTGCCTTCGATGATGCGGTCGGTGTAGACGAGATAGATCAGGGCGCGGCGCTTGGTGTCCAAGAACCGTGTCACCTGGGTTGTCTTGAAAATCAGCGAGGCGCGTTCGCTGAACACTTCGTGCGGGCTTTTCAGGGTCGCGAGCTTGGCCTCGTCGATCGGTCCCACCTGGCGGCAGGCGATCGAGGCCTCGCCCGGATCCTCGGCCAGCCCGATGGCGCCCTTTATGCCGCCGGTGCGCGCGTGCGACATGTAGCAGGTAACGCCCGGCACGTCGGGATCGTCGAACGCCTCGACGACGATCTTGTCGTTGGGACCCAGCCACTTGAAGCGATAGCCGACCGAGCCGATGTCTTCGGCCATCGCCGGCAGGGCGACCAATGACAGCAGCAAGGTCAGGACAGAGCGGCGCATGAATGGCTCCCTTGGAACGCGAGGAGCTCAGGTGGCGCGCAGTCCTTGCTTGGGGACTTCGCCACCGGCTTCCTTGACGGCCGCACGATACTCCTTTTCCGAGGAGAAAGGCGCGACCTTGGGGAAGTCCTTCTTGCGGCCGGGACGGATCGCACCGGTCGAAGGCTCGACGATCAAGAGTTCGCCTTTGCGGCCGAGCAGCGGGATCTCGCGCTTCCAGCGCGAATAGACGCGCCGCGCCGAGGCGGAGAAATCGACGTAGGTCGTGAACTCGCTCTTGTCCTTCACGAACAGCGCCTCGTAGGTGGCGATGAACTGCTCGACGAAGGCGCGGTCGACGATCTCGAGGTTCGACATCATCCAGCAGCGGTCCTCGAACACCCAGTAGGTGCCGATGCCGACGAACTGCCGCTCGCGCGTCAGGTAGGGATAGAACGGGAAGCCGCGGCAGGCGATGGTGCGGTTGTCGCGCTCGCAATGGCGCGCGCCCTTGCAGTGGATGGCCATGCAGTCGCTGGTGAGCTCGGCCACGATCTGCCTGGTGGCATAGTCGTAGGGCTTGAACTTCGACCACAGGTCGGTGCGGGTCTTGAGCAGGTCGTACTCGACCTTGTGGACCACCGGCACGGCATTCTGGGTCGAGCAGCACACCGGCTCGCCACCGTTCAGCGGCGCGCACTTGCGGCCGCAGTCGAAACGCGACACCGGCGCGTTGAAGCCTTCGTAAAGCGTGGCGAAGTCGGCGGGCTTGATGGTTGCCTTTGGCATGTAGCGGCCGTTTACCCGAATCCCAAATGAAAGAACAGTGAAGGAATTGTAGCGCCTGCCTACGGATGAGGCAGCACCCGCCATACCACCGTTTCGCGCATACCTCGGTTCTCCAGCTGCAGCGAGGTCGGGATCTCGTAGCGCGCGCGCTCTTCGAGGCCGTGGGCGCTGAAGTAGTTGCGGCCGGGATCGCCCAGCAGCACCAGCCGGCCGAGACGGGCGTGGCCGCGCAGCCAGGCGAGCGCGCGTGTCGACATGTCGCGCTCGTAACAGACGTCGCCGGCAATGACGATATCGGCATCGGGCGCGCCGTCCGGACCGGCAAGCCAGTCGTCCATGCTGACGTCGAAAGCAAGGTCATTGGCCCGGGCGTTGAGACGGGCGGCGACCAGCGAGAGGGCGTCGGTGTCGTTGGCCAGCACCGACGCGGCACCCGCACGGGCCGCCGCCATGGCGGAGACGCCGGAGCCGGCGGCAAAATCGATCACGCGCCGGCCTTCGACCAAGGTCGGGTTGTCCAGGAGATAGCGCGCGATGGCCTGGCCGCCCGGCCAGCAGAAGGCCCAATAGGGCGGATCGACGTTCTGTTCCTCCAGCCACGCCTCGGTCGCCTGCCAGATCGGCACGTATTCGCTGGCCAGCCAAAGCTTGAACTCCGGCACCATCGCCGGCGCCTCGAGCGCGGTGTTGGCGCGGATGAAGCCTTCGGGGTCGGCGGGCAGGCGCGACATGCGCTAGGAGGGCAGGTGGCCGGCGATGACGGCTGTGGTCAGCAGCACGCCGATCCAGGCATTGGCCTTGAACTTCGCGAGGCAGTCGACCTGGTCGTGCGGTTTCAGGAAGGCGATCTGCCACCCGAAGTGGAGCGCGATCGCGAGCAGGATCGCGAAATAATAGGGCCCGAGAGACGCGAGCTGGCCGGCCAGCGCCCAGGCCGCCAGCGCCAGCACCGCGAACAACGTGAGCCAGCGCCGCGGCGCCGCGGCAAAGCGTTGGGCGGTGGAGCCCACGCCGATCACGGCATCGTCGCGCTGGTCCTGCATGGCGTAGATCGTGTCGTAGATCATCGTCCAAGCGACGCCGCCGGCATAGAGCGCCAGCGTCGCCCACGACAGCGCGCCGGTCACCGCGGCGTAGCCGACCAGGGCGCCCCAGTTGAAGGCGAGGCCCAGCACGACCTGCGGCCACGACGTCAGGCGCTTCATCGTCGGATAGATCGCGACCAGGATCAGCGAAGCGAGCGCCACCCCGCCGGCGAACTTGTTGAACTTGAACAGGATCGCCACACCGACGAGCGACTGCAGCACCATCCAGATCAGGGCATTGCGCAGGGTCACTTCGCCCGACGGCAGAGGCCGCCCGCGCGTGCGCTCGACCCTGGCATCGACCTTGCGGTCGACGATGTCGTTCCAGGTGCAGCCCGCCCCGCGCATGGCGAGCGCCCCCAGCGCGAACAGCGCCATCCAGCCCGCCAGACGGCCCCATTCCGGGGCCGCACCGAGCGCCAGCGACCACCAGCAGGGCAGCATCAGCAGCCAGATGCCGATCGGCCGGTCCCAGCGCGCCAGCCGGCCGTAGGGCCGCGCCCAGGGCGGCAGGTAGCGCAAGGACCAATGCTGCTGGTCGATGTCGGTGAAGCCGGTTGTCCTGTCGGCGGTCATGGCGTCATCATGCAGCCATGGGCCTCAATGATCCAAGCCGAACTCCATGAGCGTGTCGCGTCTCTTCGTCGAATCGGACCTTGCAGCCGGCAGCGAAGCCCCGCTGAACGAGGCGCAGATCCACTACCTGCGCCACGTCATGCGCCGGCCCGACGGTGCGCCGCTCCTTGTGTTCAACGGCCGCGACGGCGAATGGCGCGCCGCGCTCGAGAGCCACGGCAAGAAGGCGGCCGTGGCGCGGCTCGGCGAGCGCACGCGCGAACAGGTAGCGGAGCCCGATGTCTGGCTCTGCTTCGCCCCGGTCAAGCGGGCCCGCATCGACTATATCGCCGAAAAGGCGACCGAGCTCGGCGCGAGCGCGCTGCAGCCGGTAGTGACGCACCATACCAACGTCGAGCGCGTGAACGTCGAGCGGCTGCGCGCCAATGCGATCGAAGCGGCGGAGCAGACGGAGCGCCTCACCGTGCCCGAGGTACGCGCGCCCGTGGACCTCGCTCGCCTGCTCGCCGACTGGCCCAAGGGCCGGCGGCTGCTGATGTGCGACGAGACCGGCGGTGGCCCGCCGATCGCCGAAATGTTGTCCGGCCTCGACGCGAGCGCCCGCGTTGCCCCCTGGGCGATCGTGGTCGGACCCGAGGGTGGCTTCGCCCCGGCCGAGCTCGCGGCGCTACGTCGGATAAAGGATGTAACGGCAGTGGGCCTCGGACCGCGCATCCTGCGAGCCGATACCGCGGCCCTTGCAGCGCTTGCCTGCTGGCAGGCGCTGGTCGGTGACTGGCGGCGGCCGACCCCGCGTCTGGCCGCCGATTACCGCACATCCAGGGCTCCGGTCTGACCCTGTCAGAGCGCTTGCGTTCGCCCCCGTCGGTGTGGGAGACGGGGAGTCGAACACCATGAACCAGCCGCGTGCTCGCGTGAGAATTGCTCATGTGACCGCGCCGCTCCCAGCCTCATGAGCTGCGGGGCGACCGAGGGAGTCTAGGTCGTATGTCCGCACCACCGTCGGGCGGCGGCACGCCGATCGAGAATCGGCGGCAGCTGATCGAGTACTTTGCTGCCGGCAGCAAGCCGCCCGCCGCATGGCGCATGGGCACCGAGCACGAGAAGTTCGGCTTCCATACGGCGACGCTGAAGCCCCTGGCCTATGACGGGCCGGACGGCATCCGCGCCATGCTGGAAGGCATGACCCGCTTCGGCTGGGAGCCGGTCGTCGAGGGCAACAATCCGATCGCGCTCCAGCGCAACAACGCCAGCATCACGCTCGAGCCGGGTGGCCAGTTCGAGCTCTCGGGCGCGCCGCTCGAGACCCTGCACGAGACGGCGGCGGAGAACGCCCAGCATCTCGACGAGGTGAAACAGGTCGCGGGCGAGATCGGCGCGGGCTTCATCGGCCTGGGCTTCGCGCCGCAATGGACGCGCGAGGACATGCACTGGATGCCCAAGGGGCGCTACAAGATCATGCGCGAGTACATGCCCAAGAAGGGCAAGCTCGGCCTCGACATGATGCTGCGCACCTGTACCGTGCAGACCAACCTCGACTTCGAGTCCGAAGCCGACATGGTGAAGAAGTTCCGTGTTTCGCTGGCGCTGCAGCCTCTGGCCACCGCGCTGTTCGCCAACTCGCCCTTCAAGGAAGGCAAGGCGGTGGGCTACAAGAGCTACCGCAGCCACATCTGGACCGACACCGATCCCGACCGTTGCGGCATGCTGCCCTTCGTCTTCGAGGACGGATTCGGCTTCGAGCGCTATGCCGACTACATGCTCGACGTGCCGATGTACTTCGTCTATCGCGACGGCAAGTACATCGATGCCTCGGGCCAGAGCTTCAAGGATTTCCTTAAGGGCAAGCTGCCGGCGCGACCGGGCGAGCTGCCGACGCTGAACGACTGGGCCGACCACATCACGACGGCGTTCCCCGAAGTGCGGCTGAAGCGCTACCTCGAGATGCGCGGCGCCGATTCAGGGCCATTGCCGGCGCTGAATGCGCTGCCTGCCTTGTGGGTTGGCCTGCTCTACGACCGGACCGCGCTCGATGCGGCCTGGGACTTGGTGAAAGACTGGACGGTCGCCGATCACGACTTTCTGCGCGCCGAGACGCCGAAGACCGGGCTGTCGACGATCTTTCGCGGGCGCAGCCTCACCGAATGGGCGCGCGCGGTGGTCGAGATCGCGCATGCTGGCTTGCGCGCGCGCAAGCGGCTCGATGCCCACGGCAACGACGAGACGGTCTACCTGGCGCCGCTCGATCGCGCGGTGGCGTCGGGCCTGGCGCCCGCCGACGAACTCCTGGCCAAGTGGCAGGGCGAGTGGAAGGGCTCCTTCGCGTCGCTGTTCCGCGACTACGCCTACTGAGGTATCGTCGGGCCATGCTCGACCGATGCGATCGCGTGCAGATTGCCGTCAACGACGCCGCCAAGGCGGCGCAGCGCTTCGGGCTGCTGCTGGGATCGGAGATCGCCCGCCGCGACCATAGTCGCCATCTCGGCGCCCGGCGCACGATCCTGGCTGCGGGCGAGAGCGAGTTCGAGCTGTGCGAGCCCGACGGCGCGGGGTTGACGCAAGATTTCCTGGCCAGGCGCGGCGAGGGCCTGATGACCGCGGGCTACTGCACCTCGGACCTCGACGGCATGGTGAAGCGTTGGGAAGGGCTGGGTGTTCCCTACGACCGCGACGCCGAGCAGCTCTATCTCGCGCCCGAGACGACCTTCGGCCTGCCCATGGTGATTTCCGAGACCACCTACCGGCCGCGGGTCGGGCCCGTGTCGAGCCTCTACGAGACGACCAACACGCTGGTGAGCGACTGGCGCCGGGCGGCCGCCTTCTATGCCGGCCTGTTCGGGCTCGATCCCGCGCGCTTCAGCGAGATCGGCAGCGAGCGCTTCGGCTACATCGGCACGCTCACCTTGTTCGATCCGCCCAACCGGCTCGACCGCATCGAGCTCAGCCAAGTGACCGACGACGTGCATGCGATGGGCCGCTTCGCCAAGAAGCACGGCGACTCGCTCTATATGTGCTACGTCGAGGTCCATGACTGGCCGGCCGTGCGCGGCCGTCTGCTCGAGGCCGACGCACGCTATACGCCGCGCGGATCGGATCCCGCGACCGATCCCGACGGCGGCTGGGTGCATCCCAAGCAACTGCACGGCCTG
>JABCYT010000195.1 GCA_013290035.1 Alphaproteobacteria bacterium | reverse complement strand
CTTTTCACGGCGCTGCCCGCGATAAGGGCCTTGGGCGAGTTCGAACGGGCGCTGGTGCTCGATCCCGACTATGCCATGGCTCATGCCGGCCTGGCGTCGACTTACCTGCAGCTCGGTTCGACGGCCTTGGGGCGCCAGCTGGCGGTGGACGAGGCGATGCCGCTGGCACGTCGATCGGCGGAAGCGGCGCTCGCCCTCGACGTGTCGGTGGCCGAGGCGTGGGCCGTGCTGGGCCGGGTGAAGATGGAGTACGAGTGGGACTGGGATGGCGCCGAGGCCGATCTCGCGCACGCCGTGGCCCTCAATCCCAGCGCGGTCGAAGCGCTTGCCATCTACGGCCAGTTCCTGAGTGCGATGGGCCGGCACGACGAGGCTATCGAGAGCATGGAGCAGGCGAGGCAACTCGATCCGCGGCGCCTCGAGACGCTCCAGTTCTTCGGAATGGTCTACTGGATGGCGGGCGACGCCGAGCGGGCGCTCGGCGCCTTTAGCGACGCCCTGGTCGTCGGGCCCCATTCGCTTCGCGGAAACATGGGGCGCGTGGTGGTTCTCGACCAGATCGGCCGCCACGACGAAGCGATGGCCGAGCGTCTTGTCTTCCTGAAGAAGTTCGACAGTACCTGCGCTCTTGCCGACAGGGTGGCCGAGCTCAATCGCAGCCAAGGCTGGCGGGCGGCGATGGTCGAATGGCTTGCCCTGCTGGAGCGCACCAATCGTTGGGAAAGCGCGGCGGTGCAGTGGATGGCCGTCGGAGAGCCCGCACGGGCGCTCGACGTTCTCGAAGGCTGTGTGAATCGGCGATCTACCTTTGCGCCTTTCACACGACAGTTTCCGTCCTTTCGCGCCCTCCGCAGCCAGCCGCATTTTCAGCAGATCCTGCACCTGCTCAAGCTCGACCGCTTCACCCGAGCGGCAGCGGACTAGCCAAATCCGCGGTTAGGCCCGGCTGCACCAAGACCGCCAGAACTTGTATCCGGGATCCAGGAACAGGCGAAAAAGGCGTTACAAAGCGGCTTTTGTCCGGCAGACGATGCAAGGTCGACCGGCTAGGATGGGATGTCCCGTGCGATGTCGCGGGCACTTGGGGCCGAAGAGATCGAGATTTGGCGATTCGATGGCGGTTTACGCGTTTGGTCCGTTTGTCCTCGAGGTCGCCGAGCGCCGACTGACGCGCGATGGCCGGCGGGTGGCCGTTCCCGGCAAGGCTTGGCAGATCCTCCGGATGTTGGCCGAGGCGGGCGGCCGGCTGGTATCGCACGAGACGCTGCGGGCGAATCTGTGGCCCAACGTCGTCGTCGAGGACCGTACACTCACCGTCCATATGTCGACCCTGCGGAAGGCTCTGGGCGCCAGTTTGCCTTCCGACTTCATCGAGACGGTGGCCAAGGCGGGTTATCGTCTGGCGGTGCCGGTGCGTGTCCTGGCGCAGACCGGGCTGGCGCCGCAAGCCGTCGGTGAGCTGCCGATGGCCGAGGCCGCGACACTCGCGGTGCGGCCCTTCGTGACGGGTGACCTTGCCGAAGCCGACACCTACCTCGGGGTCGGCATTGCCGATGCGGTGAGCACGGCGCTGGGTGCGCTCCCTGGCCTCACCGTTTCGCCGGTCGAAGCCGTCGAGGATATCGCTGTCGCCCGATCGCTCGGCGTGGCGCATCTGCTGGAGGGCACAGTGCAGCGCCGCGATGAAGGGCTGCGCGTTTCGGCTCGGCTGATCGACGTGGCGAGCGGCCGCACACAGTGGAGCGAGCGTTTCGAGCAGCCCCACGTGGATGCCGTCGCGTTGCAGGACGCGATCGCCACACGGGTCGCGACCTCACTGCCGCGATCGTCGGCCGTCGATCGTGACCTGCACAGCTACCGCCCGCGCGCCGCGGACGCGTATTTCCTGCAACTCGAGGCGCGAGCCCATCTCAAGCCTTTCACCCGGCTGCCGCTCATGAAGGCGCTGACCCTGTTCGAACGAGCGCTGGCGCTCGATCCCGACTATGCCGTGGCGCACGCCGGGCTCGCGTCGACCTACCTGCTCATGGCCTCGACCGCGATGTTGCGGCCACTGCAGGTCGATGAGGCGATGCCGATGGCACGCCGGGCTGCCCAGCGGGCGATTGCCCTCGACGAGGGGCTGGCCGAGGCGTGGGCCGCACTTGGCCGTGTGAAGATGGAGTACGATTGGGACTGGGACGGCGCCGAGGCCGACCTGGCGCATGCGGTTGCCCTCAATTCCAGCTCGGTCGAAGCGCTCGGCGCCTTCGGCCAGTTCCTGAGCGCAATGGGCCGCCACGACGAAGCGATCGAAGCCATGGAGCGGGCGCGGCGGCTCGATCCGCGCAGCGTCGAGACGCTCCAGCATCTCGCAATCGTCTATTGGATGGCAGGCCAAGGCGACCGCGCGCTCGAGGCCGTGGACGATAGCTTGAAGGTGGCTCCAGGTTCTACCCGGGCACACTATGGGCGCATGATGATTCTCGATCAGCTCGGCCGCCGCGACGAGGCGATGGCCGAGCGTCTTACGACGCTCCGCGGGCTGAGCGTCGCCCAGGGTGTTGCCGAGCACTTGGAAGCGCTGGCGCGCAGCAAGGGCTGGCGAGAGGCGATGGATGTGTGGATCGCCTTGCTCGAGCGCACCAATCGCTGGGAGGGGGCGGCGCAGCAATGGATGGCCGCCGGCGAGTCGTCACGGGCGCTCGATGCCCTCGAGCACTGCGTCAAGGCGCGCACCACCTACCTGTGCTTTACGGCGCAAAATCCCTACTTCCGTCCCCTCCACAACAGCCCGCGCTTCCAGCGCATCTTGCAGGCGCTCAAGCTCGACGGACGCATCAGCGCTGGCGTGAATTAGCCTGGGCGATGGCGGGCAGATTGGCCGATGCGCCCGACGGCCGGCACCTGTGCTAGCGTAGCGCACGAGACAGAGAGTGTTCCTTGGGAATTCGATGATGAGAATGCGGTCATTGACGTTTACGGCCATGGTCTGGCTGGGCGCCTGCGGCGCGGTGCAGGCGGCCGAGCCGATCAAGATCGGCGCCGTGTTGCCCTTCTCGGGCGGCGTCGAGCTCTATGGCGCGCAGGCCAAGCTCGGTCTCGATCTGGCGGCGGCCGACATCAATGCTGCCGGCGGGATTCTGGGGCGGCCCGTTGAAATTGTTTATCGCGACGACGGCACCCGGCCGAACATCGCCACCGAGGCGGCGCGTAAGATCGTGGAGGATGACGGAGTCCTGGCCGTGGTCGGCCCCATCACGTCGCAGAATCTCGACGCCATCGTTCCCGTGCTGGCGGCCCACAAGACGCCGCTGTTCTATGCCACCAACTACGAAGGCGGAAAGTGCAACCGCTACATGTTCTCCTTTAGTACGGTGCCCAACCAGGAGCTCGACTCCCTCCTGCCTTATATGACCAAAACGTTCGGCGCCGATTATTTCCTGCTGGGCGCCGATCGCGACTGGCCGCATCGCATGTTCGACGCCGCCGAGCCGCTGATCGCAAAGCTGGGCGGCAAGGTCGTCGCCAAGCAGTACACCCTGGGCAACGAGAAGGATTTCACGCCGCTGATCAACCGCGTCGCCGACAGCCAGGCGAAGGTGCTGCTGTATGCCTTGAAGGGCGACGGCATGCAGTTCATTCCGCTCGCTTCGGACCGCGGTGTCTTCAAGACCATGACGGTGGCCTTCCTCGGCCTGACGGAAGCCGATCTCAAGGCGTTCGGCGGCAAAGTCGACAACATCTATGCCGCGGTGCCGTTTGTCGTGGCGAGCCAGGATCCGAAGGCCAAGGCGTTCGTGGCCCGGGCACGCGCCATGGCGGGGCCCGCCATGGCGATCTCCAATTATGTCGAGACGCACTACAACACGCTCGTTGCGGTGAAGGCCGCGCTGGAAAAGGCGGGCAAGGTCGACAAGGAAGCCCTGATCGACGCGCTCGAGGGATTGAAGTTCGACTCGCCCGCCGGCACGGTGACCATGGGCAAGGATCACCACGCGACGCTCAACATGTTCCTGGCCAGGACGCAGGGAGCGAACCTGGTCGAGGTTCAGGCGCTCGGCGAGATCGCCCCCCAATCGGGCTGCACGCCCGGCGCGCTGGCGCGCTAGCTAGGAGCGCCCGGCGAACTCGGGCAGGCGATGGGCCGTCACGGCCGGCGCCGGGCCGTCGAAACGCTCGATCTCGACCAGGCAGGTCTGGGCGATACAGCCCTGGCTCAACTTGGAGGCGCCGATGTCGAGGGTGAGGGCGTTGGGATTGCCGTGCTTCTCGAGCGGCCGGTTGGAGCCTGAATCCTCCGGATCGAACCAGGCGCCGGTCGAGAGTCGCACGACGCCGCGACGGATACGGTCGCTGAGGCGCGCCGCGGCCAGGCAGGCGCCGCGGTCGTTGAACACGCGCAACAGATCGCCGTCGGCGATACCGCGCGCCGCCGCGTCGTCGGGATGGATGGTGATCGGCTGGCGACCCTTGACCTTGGTGGCGCGCGCATGCGGGCTGTGGTCGAGCTGGCTGTGCAGCTTGTCGGTCGGCTGGTCCGACAGCATGTGCAGCGGATAGCGCTCGGCGGTCTTCGATCCCAGCCACTCGATCGGCTCGAGCCACGTCGCATGGCCCGGGCAGTCGTCGTAGCCGAACGAGGCGATCTTCTCGGAGAAGATTTCGATCCTGCCCGACGGCGTCTTGAGCGGGTGCGCCGCGGGATCGGCGCGGAAGTCCGCCAGCATCACCGGCGCGCGGTTCTCGCCCTGGGCCTCGGCGATGCCGGCCTGCCAGAAATCGTCGAACGGCGGGATGGTGACGCCGGCTTCGGCCGACTTCACGCGCGACAGCTCGTAGAGATGTTTCAGCCACGCCATGGTGTCGCGGCCTTCGCTGTAGCCGTCGCCCGCGCCCATGCGCTTGGCAAGCTCGGAGAAGATAACATAATCGTCGCGCGCCTCGCCGACGGGTTCGCGCGCCTTCTTCATGGCGATCAGGAAGGGCTCGCGGCTGCCATAGCCGATATCGTCGCGCTCCAGGGTGGTGGTGGCCGGCAGCACGATGTCGGCCATGCGCGCGGCCGGCGTCCAGAACTGTTCGTGGAACACGATGGTCTCGGGCTTGCGCCATGCCCTCATCAGGCGGTTGAGGTCCTGGTGATGGTGGAACGGATTGCCGCCCGCCCAGTAGACCAGCTTGATGTCGGGATAGACGAGCTCGCGGCCGTTGTACGACACCGTGCCGCCGGGATTGAGCAGCATGTCGGTGAAGCGCGCGACCGGAATGAAGTCGCTCACGGCATTGGTGCCCTGCGGCAGGGTTGGCCCTGAATATTTCGGATGCGCGCTGCCCATCAGGTTGACCGGACCGTAGCCCACGCCGAAGCCGCCGCCGGGCAAGCCGATCTGGCCCAGCATGCAGGCGAGCGTCACCAATGCCCAGAACGGCTGCTCGCCGTGGTGGCTGCGCTGCAGCGACCAATTGATGCTGACGGTGGTACGCGTCGCCGCCATCTCGCGGGCCAGCGACACGATACGCGCGGCCGGAATGCCGGTGATCTTCTCGGCCCAGGCGGCGTCCTTGCCGGCGAGCGAGGATGCGAACTTGTCGAAGCCCACGGTGCAGCGATCGAGGAAGTCGCGATCGTAGAGCTTCTCCACCCAAAGCGTGTGGCAGAGCGCCAGCATCAGCGCGGCGTCGGTGTTGGGCCGGATGGCGAGCCATTCGACGGCACCGCCGTTGTCGAGGTCCTCGGCGGTGGGCGTCACATTGACGAAGCGCACGCCCTTCTCGCGCATGGCGTAGAGGCCGCCCTTGACGTGATGCAGCGTCGCGCCGCCGGCGTTGATCTGGGCGTTCTTGCGTGGCACGCCGCCGAAGGTGACGAACAGCTTGCAGTTCTCGGCCAACACGTCCCAGCTCGTGTGCATGGCCATCAGCTCTTCCATCGGCGCTACGATGTGCGGCATCAGCACGCGCGCCGCCCCCAGGCTGTAGGAATCCTGATGGCGCACGTAGCCGCCGACCGAATTCAGGAAGCGATGGACCTGGCTTTGCGCGTGGTGGAAGCGGCCGGCGCTCGACCAGCCGTAGGAGCCGCCGAAGATCGCGCGGTTGGAATGGGTTGTCTTCACGCGCACGAGTTCGTGGGCAACGAGATCGAGCGCCTCGTCCCACGGCCGCTCGACGAACGGCTCCTGACCGCGCCGCTCGGCATGGCTGCCCGGTCCGTGCTCGAGCCAGCTCTTGCGCACGGCCGGCCGGCGCACGCGAAGCCGCGTCACTTCGTCGGACAGCATGTGCAGGCCGATCGGCGAGGGATCGGGGTCCTTCGAGAAGGGATGCAAGCGCGTGGCCTGACCGTTGTCGTCGTACTCGACCTCATAGACGCCCCAATGGGCGGCGGTGAGGGTGCGCTGGTGGGTCATGGGTCAGGCTGCCTTGGCGATGGAGAGGAAACGGTCGACGTCCTTGGGGTCGGTGTCGAAGGCCGTGACGAGGCGGAAGGCGCGCTCGCCCGGCCGGTCGGACGGCCAGGGATGGTACTGTGCACCCGCGGCCTGCAGCTCATCGTGCATATGGGCAGGCAGGACCACGAAGATCTCGTTGGCATCGACCGGGTAGAGAAGCTGCGTGCCCTTGAGCGCCGAGAGTCCGGCGACGAGGCGGCGGGCCATGGCA
>JABCYT010000194.1 GCA_013290035.1 Alphaproteobacteria bacterium | reverse complement strand
GCCGCCTTCTTCTTCCGACAGATGCTGAATACAGCCGCTTCCCAATCGATCGATGGCCCGGCGCCATGTTTCCAGGATCGCCTCCGAAAGCCGCGTCATGGCGTCACCGCCGGGCCGCGAAGGCTCCCGCGCGTCAGGCGGCACGGTAGATTGATTGACCATGTTGCTAAGCACGGATGTCAGGAAAGCATGACAAATACAATATCACGGCCGCCCCAGGGATACTGATTATTATGCCGTTCCTCCTGCTTGTGCTCGGCCTGCCACGTCTTTCCCGGCTCACATCTTCTCGATCACCGCGGCCCTGAAGCGGCGCATTTCCGCGATCACCGCAGCAGCGTCCGGCCGGCCGAAATCGATATCGAGCGCGGTGACGCCAAGCTCGCGGAGGGCGCGCAGGTCGCCCACGATGTCGGCCTCGCTGCCGGAGAATAGCCGTCGCTCGCCATCCGTGGCGACAGGCGGCACGGCCGCCCCATAACGCTTCACGCGATAGCCGACGCCGACGGACGCAGGATCGCGGCCGGCGTCGACGGCGGCCTTGCGCAGGCGGGCGATGCCGGCGCTGAGCCGCGGCAGGGTATCGAGTAGATGCTGGTTGTTGCTGCCGATCGGATACCACAGGTTGCCGATGCGGGCGGCGCGGCGGACCGCGGGACCGCTCTCGCCGCCGACCCAGATCGGCGGATGCGGCCGCTGCACGGGCTTGGGCTCCAGCACGATGCCGTCGAAGCGCGTGTAGCGCCCGGCGAAGCGTGGCGCGGACTCGGTCCACAGCACCCGGAACGCATCGATATATTCATCGGTCACGGCGCCACGCTCGGGAAACGGCGTGGTGACGACGGCATCGAACTCGGTCTTCAGCCAGCCGGCGCCGATGCCGACGACCAGCCTTCCGCCGGACAACACGTCGAGCGTGGCCAGCATCTTGGCGGCGAGCACGGCGGGACGATGCGGCACCACCAGCACGGCGGCGACCAGGCGAATACGGGTCGTCTTGGCCGCGACATAAGCCATGCCGATCAGCTGTTCGTGTCGCTCGGTCGGCGCGTCCTCGTAGAATTCACCGCTCTCGGAATAGGGATAGCCGGGCACCTTGGTATCGGGCAGCACGACATGATCGGTCATGGTGAGATAGTCGAAGCCCATCGCCTCGCCCTGGACGGCGATCTCCGTCATGGAAGCGACGGCCGAGAGCGGGCCGGAATTCGGCAGGTTGAAACCGATCTGCATGATTTTTCCGAGTGGTTGGGTTAGCCGCCCGCCCGGGCCAGCCAGTTGACCGTCACGTCGCTGCGCGGGCGCGCCCGGCAGGCAAGCGTCAGGCCGGATTTGAGCTGCGCTTTTCCGAGGGCGGCATCGGAATGGGGAAGCAGGGACACCTTCCCCTCCTCGAGCTTCGAGACGCAAGTCGCGCAGTTGCCTGTGGCGCAGGCGTAGGGATAGTCGATGCCGGCGGCGATCGCGGCCTGCAGGATCGTCCGATCGGTCGTGCAGGCGATGGTCTGGCCGCTGTTGCGGATGGTGACCTGGAACGTCTTCGCTGAGCGGGCCATCAGCGCCTCACGCCGCATGCCGGCGAGACGGAGTCGCGCGCACCGATGAATATTCCGGGTGGAACCATGTGACGGACGGAAACCGCGCCAGCGCATAACCGTAGAGCGACAGGCCGATGGCGGGACGATCGCCCACCACCTCGGTGCTGTGGATGTCGTGATCGGCCATCACGATGCCGGTGCCCGGCTCGACCACGACCTCGCCCACCTTGACGACTATCGCGTGCCCGTTTTGTTTGCCGTCATCCGTGCGCCGATAGAACACGTGCCGTTCGCGTCCGGAGATCGCGGCATTCGCGCACCAGATCCCGTGGTCGTGTGGCGCCGCCTCCTTGCCCGGCAGGCTGATGGTCAGATAGAGGCCGTACCCGTCATTATCTTCGACCAGCAGAGGATGGTTGCGCGCCTGCGCCTCCGGCATGGCGAAGTCGGCCAGCGGAAACAGCTCGGTGCGCTTGGCGAAGGCCACCAGCTTCAGCTTGATGGCATGCAACGTTGACGGGTTGATGCCTTCCGCCGCCGTGGCCGCATGCGCCTGCTCGAGGAAAGTCTTGCAGGCTCGCGCCCGCCGGGCCGCGACATCGGTTGGGAGCGCCATGGAACTTCCTCCTGCAAACGGCCGTGACGAGCTCACGTTAAAGCGGCGACGACGCCCGTCAACCTACATCATCCCGGGCTCGCCCAGGTCGGTGCCGTCGACCATGCGGCTGTAGCGAAACGGATGGGGATCGACGATCGGCGGGTCGCCGGCGATCAGGTCGGCGGCCAGCCGTCCCGCCGCCGGCCCGATGCCGAAGCCATGGCCGCTGAAGCCGGTCGAGAGGTAGAGGCCGGGCAGGGAGTCCACCGCCGAGATGACCGGGATCGCATCGGGTGTGGAATCGATGAGGCCACCCCACGCCTGCGCGACCTGCAGGCCGGCCAGCGCCGGATAGTGTTCGCCAAGCCGCGTCAGTCCCAATCGCACCAGCGCGGGGTCGGCCGCCGGGTCGAGCGTGCGCTGCCGTTCGAAGGGAGAAATTCCGTCGAGCGACCAGCGCGAGAACGCCTCGGGTCCTTCGAAGAACGAGCGGCCGATGGCGAAGGTCAAACCCCATCGCCGCTTCTTGAAGGTGGGCCAGAACTGGCGCGCGTAGAGCAGGCCCTGGGGCGACAGCTCGACTCGGCCGCGCCCGCCCAGGCCAACCGTGTAGCCGCCATCGAGCCTGCGGCGAATCGTGACGTCAGGCATCGACAGGCCGCCTTCGGTCACCGCCGGCGCGGCCTTGGTGGCGAAGGACGTGGACCGCACGCTGGCCTGCGGCAGGCGGACGCCGTGCCGGCGGCAGAACAGCGAGCTCCAGGCGCCGCCCGCACACAGTACCGCCTGGGTGCGGATGGTGCCCTTCTCGGTGACGACGCCCGAGACCTTGCCGGCTTCCGTCACCAGCCCGCGCGCCGCGCAGTCCTGGTGGATGGTGACACCCAGCCGCCGCGCGCCCTCGGCGATGGCGGGACCAGCGAGCGAGGGTTCGGCGCGGCCATCGGTCGGCGAGTGCACGCCGCCGATCCAGTCGGCGGTGCTGCCGGGCGTCAGCGCCTTGGCCTCGGCGCCGCTCAACACCCGGCTGTGCATCTGGTGATCGCGCGCGCGCTGAGTCCAGGCTTCCCATTGCGCGAGGTCGGCCGGCCGGGTGGTGACGTAGATCAGGCCGGTGCGGCGAAATCCTGTTTCGACAGCCAGCTCGCGGCCGAACTCGCCCCAGATTTCCAGGCTCTTCATGGCCAGCGGCAGCTCGCGCAGGTCGCGATGCTGCTGGCGGCACCAACCCCAGTTGCGGCTGGTCTGCTCGCCGCCGATCCGGCCTTTCTCGAGCAGGGCGACCGAAAGTCCCTTCTTCGCCAGCGCATAGGCGGCCGCGCTGCCGGCCATGCCGCCGCCGATCACCACGACGTCGGCCGAACCCGGCAGCTTTTCATCACTCACGACAGGCTGCACAGGCGGAGACATCGGCGGGCCCACGATTATTTCGGATTGGCCTCGCCGATCCGGTGGCCCAATGTAGCGCGGATAAACCGGAAAATGAGAGAGGGGAAACGCGATGAGTGAGGTGCGTATTGTGGCAACCGGCCTGGGCTTTCCCGAAGGTCCGGTGGTCATGCCCGACGGATCGGTGATCCTGACGGAGATCCGCAACAATCGGTGCTCGCGCATCACGCCGGACGGCAAGGTATCGCTGTTCTCGGCGACGGGCGGCGGGCCGAACGGCCTCGCGGTCGGGCCCGATGGCGCGCTCTATTGCTGCAACAACGGCGGCAGCCGTTACGTCGAGGGCGTGTCGATGGGCCAGGGGCCGCATCCCGACTACAAGTCCGGTTCCATCCAGCGGATCGACCGCACGACCGGCGCGGCCACGAGGCTTTACATCGAATGCGGCGGGCACAAGCTCAGCGCGCCCAACGACTTGGTGTTCGACAAGGCGGGCGGCATGTATTTCACCGACCTCGGCAAGCGCTATGCCCGCCATCGCGACCATGGCGGCCTGTACTACGCCTTGCCGGATGGATCGAAGATCGTCTGCCTTGCCTATCCCATGCTGAGCCCGAACGGCTGTGGCCTGTCGCCCGACGGCAAGGTGCTTTACGCGGCGGATACCGAAGGCGCGCGGCTGTGGGCATTCGACGTCGAAGGTCCGGGCGTCCTGCGCCAGCCCAAAGGTCATGCGCCGCATGGCGGCCGGCACATCGCCGGACTGGGCGGGCGGGCGCGTTTCGACAGCCTGGCGGTGATGGCGAGCGGCAACATCGCGGTGGCGACGCTCACGACCGGCATGATCACCGAGATCTCGCCGGCCGGCTCGATCGTGCGCGAAGTGAAGATGCCGGATATCTACCCGACCAATATTTGCTTTGGCGGGCCCGACATGCGAACGGCGTACATCACCTTGTCGGACTCGGGCCGCTTGGGAGTCATGCAGTGGCCGGAGCCCGGGCTGAAGCTCAATTTCAATTGAAGGCACACCACAGGAGAATTGAAAATGGCAGGCAACGGGCAGACGGTCGTCGATCTCGACAGGAAGCGCATGCAGGCGATGGCCAAGAAGGATGTCGCCACCCTGGAAGCAGTATTGGCCGACGATCTTGTGTACACGCACTCCTCGGCACGGCTCGACACCAAGCGCAGCCTGATCGACGCCATGGTGTCGGGGGCGACCGTCTATACCGGCGTCGAGCCGTCGAACGTGAAGGCGCAGGACCTCGGCGATACGGTGGTGCTGACCGGGATTGCCCAGATCAAGGTCGTGTCGAATGGCACGCCCAACGCGTTCGGCGTGCGCTTCACCGACGTCTACGCCAAGCGCAACGGCAACTGGCAAATGGTGACCTGGCAGTCGACGCGCCTGCCGGCATAGAAGGAGAAGCCACATGAAGACAGTCCAGGCGATGCTGGCGGAAGCCGAAGCCGCCGTGCCGCGAATCAGCCCGGACGAAGCCAAGGGGCTGCTTGGCCGAGCCGACGTGCTGTTTCTCGACGTTCGCGAACCGACCGAGGTCGTGGCCTCGGGCAAGGTGCGGGGCGCCGTCGCCGTGCCGCGAGGGCTTGTCGAATTCCGCGCCGATCCGGCCTCGCCCATGCACGACGCGGCATTCGACCGGGCCAAGACGGTCGTGACCTATTGCGCCTCCGGCGGACGTGCAGCGCTGGTCGGCAAGACCCTCAAGGATATGGGTTACGCGAACGTGCGGAACCTCGGCGGCTTCAAGGGCTGGCTGGACTCAGGCGGCGAGGTCGACAAGGCGTGAGCTGACGCTCACGCCGCCATCTTCACCAGTCTGTCGATCTCCGGCAGGCGCTGATCTACCTTCTCGGGCCGTTGGCTGCCCAGGTTCACCACCAGGCGGTCGACGCCTAGCGCGGCATATTCCTTGAGCGCGTCGGCCGCCATCGTCATGGGCGGGGTGATGATGATCTCGAACTCCTTGCCGCGCTTGCGGCCGGCTTTCGCGAACGCGGCGTCAAGCTTCTCGAGCATCTGCCGGGTGCGGGCCGGGTCGAGGTTGAAGCCGTACCAGCCGGCGCCGAAGCGAACGGCGCGGCGGAAGGCGGCGTCGGCGTAGCCGCCGACGATGATCGGCACGTGCGGCTTCTGGATCGGCTTGGGATCGATCCGGCAGGTCTCGAACTTCACCCATTTGCCGGCGAAATCGACCGACGGCTCGGTCCACAGCCGGCGCATGACTTCCAGAAACTCGTCGCAGCGTGCGCCGCGGTCTTCCCAGCGATAGCCGCAGGCCTCGACTTCCTCCTTGTTCCAGCCGACGCCGATGCCGAAATCGATGCGTCCGTCGCTCAGCCAGTCGAGCGTGCACATTTCCTTGGCGGTGTAGATCGGATTGCGCTGCGGCACGAGGGCGACCCCGGTGCCCAGCCGCACCTTGGTCGTCGCGGCGGCGAGGAATCCGAAGGTGGCTGTCACATCGAGCATGCCGCCACCTTCCGGAACCGGAATGCGCCCATCCTTCGAGCCGGGATAGCCGTAGGTGTTCTTGTCGAACAGGGCGACGTGCTCGCCCATCCAGATCGAGTCGAGCCCCATGCCCTCGGCGCGGCGGCCGAAGTCGCGGATCATCTGCGGTGTCGCCTGCGGCGACATGAAGGTGGAGAAGACTCCGATTTTCATGGCTTCACTCCGACCCGTTCGGCGATTTGAGAGACCGTGTAGTGTGCCGACTGCACGGCGCCTTCCTGCCAGGCATTGATATAGCTCATATGCTCGCCGGCAAAGTAAAATGGCCCGTCGCCGGCAAGCAGGACGGGATAGGCCGCTTGGCGCGCGCCCGAGACGGCATCCCATTCGATCCAGGCGCCGAGCGAGTAGGGAATCTTTGCCCAGGCAACTGACGCCGCCGGTCCGACGAGCTTGCTGTAGCCGGGATGAAGCCGTTCGCCATCCGCAATCGCCGCCGCATGCCGTTCGGCGGGGGTCATGGCAGTGAACTTCAAACCGGGGGTCTGGCGCGAGATATAGGCCCCGAGCACCACGCCCTTCTTGCCGTGAAAGCCGTGCGAGGGATACCAGATCTGCGTGATGTCGCGGTCCGTCCAGCTG
>JABCYT010000193.1 GCA_013290035.1 Alphaproteobacteria bacterium | reverse complement strand
CGCGGTCGCCGCCATCGAGGGCGCCCATCGTTCGATCGCCGTGCAGTCCGGCCTCGCCGCCGTCACCGGCGCGATCGTGGGCTTCCTGAAGACCGGCGACCACATGCTGCTGACCGACAACGCCTACGGCCCGGCGCGGCGCTTCGCCAACACCACGCTCAAGAATTTCGGCGTCGAGACGACCTTCTTCGATCCCATGATCGGCGCCGGCATCGAGAAGCTGATGCGGCCCAACACCAAGGTGGTCTATCTCGAGGCGCCCGGCTCGCAGACCTTCGAGGTGCAGGACGTCGATGCCCTGGCCGGCGTCGCCAAGAAGCATGGCGCGGCCGTGCTGATCGACAATACCTGGGCGACGCCGCTCTATTTCAAGCCGTTCGACCATGGCTGCGATCTCTCCATCCACGCCGGCACCAAGTATATCGTCGGCCACTCCGACGCCATGATGGGCATCATCTCCTGCGCCACGCGGCAGATGTTCGAGACGGCGAAGACCGCCTGCCAGTCCTTCGGCTTCCATGCGGCGCCCGACGACTGCTACCTCGCGCTGCGCGGCCTGCGCACCATGGGCGTGCGGTTGCGCCATCACGAGAAGAGCGGCGTCGAGATGGCGCACTGGCTGAAGGACCGGCCCGAGGTCGACAAGGTTCTGCACCCCGCCCTGCCGGACTGTCCAGGCCACGACAACTGGAAGAACCAGTTCAAGGGCTCGTCCGGCCTGTTCTCCTTCACCTTGCGCGACGGCTACAGCAAGAACGCGCTGGCGGCGATGCTCGACGGCATGGACATCTTCGGCATGGGCGCAAGCTGGGGCGGCTATGAGAGCCTGCTGATCCCGGCCCATCCCGACCAATACCGCACCGCCGTGCCGTGGCCGCACGGCAAGCACCTGCTGCGCGTCCATATCGGCCTCGAGGACGTCGAGGATCTCAAGACAGACCTCGCCGAGGGTTTCGACCGGCTGAACCGGGCGCACAACGCCTGACCACTGGTGGCCCGCATGCGCATCGTCGGCATCGCGGAGAAATCGCTCGACATCTCCCGATACCGCGACCCGACGATCCCTTCCGGCGGCCTTACGACGAGCATCGTTGCCCTCACCACGGACGTCGTGCGTCAAGGCAAGCCGATCACCGGCTACGGCTTTTCGTCGATGGGACGATTTGCCCAAAGCGGCCTGATCCGCGAACGGTTTGCCCCGCGTCTTCTGCAGGCGGGCGACGTCGATCCCCTCAGCGCCTGGGCGGCGATGATGAAGGGCGAAAAGCCCGGCGGGCACGGCGAGCGGTGCGTCGCGATCGGCACGCTCGACATGGCGCTGTGGGATGCGGCCGCGAAGATCGACGGCTTGCCATTGCATCGCTTCTTGCAACAGCACCTCGGCATCGATCCAGGCGGCGCCACCGATGTCGAGGTCTACGCCAGCGGCGGCTATCCCTATCCCAGCAATGATCTCGGCCGCCTGTCGGACGAGATGAAAGCCTTGCGCGCGCAGGGCTATGGCAAGGCCAAGATCAAAATCGGCGCCGCTCCACTCGGCCAAGATCTGAAGCGCATCGAGACCGCGCAGAAAACATTCGATGGTGCAGGCTGTCTCGCCGTCGACGCGATGAATACCTACGACGCCGACCGCAGCCTGGAGGCCGCAAAGGCGCTATCGCCCCTCCGGTTGATGTGGTGGGAAGACGTCTGCGATCCCCTCGACTTCGAAACGCAATCGGCGGTGACGGCCGTCTATCCCAACCCGATCGCTGCCGGCGAAGCGCTGTTCTCGGTCGCGGAGGCGAAGCTGCTGGACCGCCACGGCGGCCTCAGGCGAAACGGGGACATTCTGCTGTTCGATCCGGTGCACTGCTATGGCCTGCCCGGCTACCTGCGGATCATCGGCGCACTCGAAGATCGCGGCTGGTCCCGCCGCTCGTTCTGGCCGCATGGTGGCCACCTCTTCTCGTTGCATGTCGCGAGCGCCCTCGGCCTCGGCGGCACCGAAGTCAATCCGCTGAGCTTCCCGCCCTTCGGCGGCCTTGCCGGCGATGCCATCGTGAGCGACGGGCGGACGGCACCGCCCGACGCGCCGGGCATTGGCTTCGAGCTGAAGGCGGATCTGATCGGCTTGTTCGAGCGGCTCTGATCGTCAGGCTTTGCGGCAGTCGCCGCAGGTGCCGGTCACTTCCAGGGTCATGTCGCGGGCGGCGAAGCCGCGGCGGCCGGCGCTCGCGGCGATCGAATCGGCAAGGCCGTCGCTATGCAGCTCCTCGGCGTTGCCGCACTCGCCGCAGATCAGGAAGAAGCCGCGATGCGCCTCGCCCGGATGGCTGCAGCCGATGAAGGCGTTCATGCGCTCGATGCGGTGGATCAGGCCGTTCTCGATCAGGAAATCGAGGGCGCGGTAGATGGTGGGCGGCGCCGAGCCCAAGTCTTCGTCGCGCAGCTGGTCGAGCAGCGCGTAGGCGCCGACCGGCTTGTGGCTCGACCACACGAGCTCGAGCACGCGTCGGCGCAGCGGCGTGAATCGCAGGTCCTTCCGGGCACACAGCCTCTCCGCCGCGGCGAGGGCGTCCTCGACGCAATGGTTGTGATCGTGGTTGTGCGCAGCGGCTTTGGCCGGCTTCTTCACGCGATTCCCGATTTGCCAAGCAGTTACCGGGCGATTATACGCCGCGTTCTTCCGCGAGGCCAAGCCATGCCCACCGCAGCGTCCGTTACCTTTCCTCCCGCCGCGATCGACGCTTTCATCGCCGCCATCCAGTTCGACGCCCAGGGACTCGTCCCGGCGATCGCCCAGCAGCACGATACCGGCGAGGTGCTGATGATGGCCTGGATGGACCGCGCCGCCGTCGCCGAGACAATGCGCACGGGCCGCGCCTGTTACTGGTCGCGTTCGCGCCAGGCGCCGTGGCGCAAGGGCGACACGTCGGGCCATATCCAGACCCTGGTCGACCTGCGGGTCGACTGCGACGGAGACACGCTGCTGGTCCTGGTCGACCAGACGGGCGCCGCCTGCCATACCGGGCAGCACAACTGCTTCTTCCGCGCCATCCGCGGCGGGGCGCTCGCGACCATTGCGCCGGTGATGATCGACATGGACAGGATCGGGAAGGACAAGGCTTGACCCAAAGCGTAGTTGCGCGGCGCGCGTTCTTCCTCGCCGCCCTCGCCCTTCCTGCAGGCGCCTGCACGACGTCGGGCCTGTTCGGACAGAGCACGCCCCGCTACACGCTGTCGCCGCGCGGCGACCGGCTGGTGCGCTGGATCCAGACCAGCGGCAAGGACAACATGATGGCGCCCGACGCGCTGGCCCTGATGGGCATCACCAATGAAGGCCGCGACATCCCGGTGCGTCAGATCGCCCAGCAGGACGGCAATGACCGCTTCGTCGTGAGCCTGACCAACATCCGCAAGATTCACGACCTGATCTTCCTTCGCCGCCAGGGCGACGTGCTCTTCCTGCACCTCAGCGACACCAAGTTCGAGCGCCTGGCGAGCGTGCGCTATCCGCGCGACGGCAAGCCTTCGCTGATCACCGACACAGCCTTTGCCGAAAACGATTTCCAGCAGCAGATCGGTTTTTGGTTCAAGGTGATGCCCGGTCGGTAGTATTGTGACGGTGAGATGACAGTCACCGTCGCCCCACCCATCTCCTCCCGGCGTACCCTCACCGTATGTGGCGGCGCACATGCGCTGCATGACGGCTTCACCGACCTCCTGAACGTCCTTTATCCCCTGCTGCAGACCCAGTTCGGCCTGAGCTACGCCGCCATCGGCGCGCTCAAGAGCGTCTATTCCGGCGCCATGGCGAGCGGGCAGATCCCGTCCGGCATGCTGGCGGTCCGGCTGGGCGGCGTGCGCGTGCTGGCGACCGGCACGGTGCTGATCGCCATCGGCTATGGGCTGGCCGGCCTGACGGGCTCGCTCTACGGCGTGATCGCCGGCCTCCTGCTGGCGGGCCTGGGCGGCAGCACGCAGCATCCGATCGGCTCCAGCCTGGTTTCCGCGGCTTTCCCCGGCCTGCGGTCGCGCACCGCGCTCGGCACCTACAATTTCACCGGCGACGTCGGCAAGGTGCTGCTGCCGGCGCTGTTCGCGGTGATCGCCGCCTCGCTCGGCTGGCAGCGGGCGCTGATCGTGGTCGCGGCCCTCGCCGTGCTGGGCGCAGGCGTCATCCTCGCCACGCTGAAGCCGGTGGCGATGCATGACAAGGGCGGCGAAGCGAAGGCCGTGGCCGGCCAGGACCGGCCGTGGGCCTACTGGCTGCTCTTCTCCGTCCACATCGCCGACAATCTGGTGCGCACCGGCTTCATGATCTTTCTGCCCTTCCTGCTGCGCGACAAGGGCGCGGACCTGCCGACCATCGGCCTCGGCCTGTCGCTGGTGTTCGCAGGCGGCGCCGCGGGCAAGCTGGCGATGGGCTGGGTCGGTCACCGGCTGGGCGTCGTGCCGTCGGTCATTCTCACCGAGGTGGCGACGACCGCCTTGATCCTCGCCCTGCTGCCGCTGTCGTTGCCGCTTGCGCTGGCATTGCTGCCCGCCGTCGGGCTGATGCTGAACGGCACCTCGTCGGTGCTCTACGGCACCATCCCCGAATTCGTGAGCCCCGAGCGGCGCACCCACGCTTTCGCGGTCTTCTACACCGGCGGCTCGGTGGCGGGCGCGACCGGGCCGTTGTTCGCGGGCCTGCTGGGCGACGCCGTCGGCCTGCCGATCGCGCTTGCCGCGGTTTCCTGCATCGCGCTCACCACCGTGCCGATGGTGTGGGCGCTGCGGCCGGCCTTCCGCTCCGGCTAAGCGCCGTTCCAGACCGGTCCCATCGGCCGGAGCCTGATGCCCTTGCGCAGGTGCTTGTAAGGCATCTCGACCGGATCGGTGATGTGCGCGCCGGGCGACTGCACCACCAGGATGGTCTCGGCGATGGGCTGGAAGTCGGCGCGGAAATGCACCGTCGATTTCAGGCCGAGGATCGGCACCTGCGAAGGCTCGACGCCGACATGACGGAACATCTCCTGATCGGCAGCCTGGATACGCTTGCTGGCGAGCACCGCCGAGACGCCGCTCGCCTCGTCGGTGACCAGCGCCATCGGCCCGATCTGGAACCGCGCGCCGCCATAGAACGGGCCGGTGCCGGTGAACTTGCCATCGCCCACCTTGACCACGCGCCAGTCCGCCACGACGGGCTGCTCGCCGGCGTAGCCCACGACGGCGCCGATGCCGCGATGCATGACGTTGCCCTCGCCCGTCTCGACCGCGGCCTTGGCAGCCGCCTCGTCGACGATCATGCCGATCACGGCGCCCTTCGCCTTGTGGCGCACCAGCGCCGCCAGGAGGCCCACCGTATCGGACGTGCCGCCGGCGCCGGGATTGTCCTGCACGTCGGCCAGAACGATCGGCTTGGTGGCTTTCTTCGACAGCTCGATGGCGCGCCGTGCCGCCGCATCGGCATCGAGCAGCTCGCCGGCGAAGGCCTTCTCCTGCGCCTTCACGGTCTGGGCAAGCTTGTCGGCCGCTGCTTCGACCGCCTCCCTGTCGTGGCCGTAGACCACCAGTGCCGGCCCGCATTGGGCGATGTCGGCCGGCGGGAAGCCCGGCGTATGGGTGACGCTTATGATGCCCTGGTTGTGGCTCTTCTCGCCGGCCTCGAGCTCGCCCACCAGGTCGAAGATGGCTTTGGCCGGTTCGATGAAGGTGCATTGCCAGACCAGCGGTATGAGGAAGTCGAGCTGGCGGTAAGCGCGGTAGACCGGCCGTTTCTCCTTCAACAGCCGGTCCAGAAGTTCGACGGCCCGCTTGCCGGTCACCGCCATGTCGATGTGCGGATAGGTACGGTAGCCGACCAGGGCGGTGGCGAGCTTCGCCATCTCGGGCGTGAGATTGGCGTGATAGTCGAGGCTTGCCACGATCGGCATGTCGTTGCCGACAACCCCGCGGACGCGGCGCAGCAGCTCGCCTTCGCCGTCCTCGGTGTTCTCCGCCACCATGGCGCCGTGCAGGTCGAGATAGACGGCGTCGAACGGCCCGAGCTTCCTCAGGTCCTCGTCGAACAGCGCCCACATTTTCTCGTAGGCGTCCGCGGTGACGTAGGACGCGGGTGCCGCGGCCGCCCAGGCGAGCGGCACGACCTCGTGCCCGAGCTCGGCCAGTCGCCTCACCGCGCCGGAGATCGGGATGTTGAAGCCCTCGACGCCTTCGATCATCTCCGGGCCGCGCAACAACGGCGGCCAGGCATCGGCGCGCACGAACTCCTCCCACGTCGCCTGCTGCGGCGCGAAGGTATTGGTCTCGTGCTGAAAGCCTCCCACAGCGATGCGCGCCATGAATCCTTCTCCCCCTCTACGCTGTTTACTTCTTCGCCGTGCCGTCTTCGATGGCGCGCAAGAGCACCGGCCAATATTCCTTGTCGTGGCCGAGTTCGACGGCGCGCTCCATCAGCTCGCGGGCGACATCGGCGCCCAGCGCCGGCACGCCGCGCTCCTCGGCCATCTCGATGGCGTAGGAGAGGTCCTTCAGCGCGTATGTCGTCGAGAAGGCGCGTTCGGGAAAGATGCCCGGCAGCATGGCCTTCATGCCGTGGTTGCGCAGCGCGAAGGAATCGGCCGAGCCCTTGGTCAGGGTCTCGAACAGCACCTTGCCGTCGACGCCGTGGGCGCGGGCGAT
>JABCYT010000192.1 GCA_013290035.1 Alphaproteobacteria bacterium | reverse complement strand
TCCTGGCCGCCTTGCGGGGCCTGCGCAGCCGTCTCGACGATGTCGAAGCGGCGCCGGAGCGTCTCGAGGAGGTGCTGCTGTCGCTGCTGCTCGACCTTGCCGCGATCAGCTCCGACCATGAACGGCTGGTGGCGCGGCTTCCGGCCAAGCGCGCGCGGACCCGCCGCCTGCTGCTGGGCCGGCTGCAGCGCGCGCGGGAGATGATCGAGGATCATCGCGGACGGCCGCCCTCCCTGGCGGCGCTGGCGCAAGCGAGCTGCCTGTCGCGGTTCCATCTCCTGCGGCTGTTCAAGGCGGTTTTCGGGGCCTCGCCGATGGCTTACGCCGAACGCTGCCGCATGGAGCGTGCCCAAGGCCTGCTGCGCCATACGCCCCTCTCGGTCGCCGAGGTTGCCGGGCGCCTGGGCTACGAGAGCCAAAGCGCCTTCGCCAAGGCATTTCGCCGCCATGCCGGGGTGACGCCGCGCTTTTTCCGCGACGGCTAGACAGCAAGGGGCCCGGGGCCGGCGCGAATTAGCAATCCCGGGCGATACGCGCGCACCGGCCGCCGCTAGGCTGCGACCCCACAACAGGGTCTTCGCAACGTGAGTTCCGCCATGCTGCTCAATCTCAATCACATCGGCCAGATCAGCCTGCCCGTCAGCGACACCGACCGCTCGGAAGCCTTCTACGCGACGGTGCTCGGCCTCAGGAAGCTCTATCGATACGGCGACCTGGCGTTTTTCGATTGCGCCGGCGTGCGCCTGCTCCTCGACAAGGTGGGCGATCCCGCCGACCTGGTGCCGCGGGGCTGCATCTATTTCCGCTGCGCCGATATCGCCTTGGCGGTGGCCGAGCTCGCGAAACGCGGCCTCGCCTTCACGAGCCCGCCTCACCTGATCGCCAAGATGGACGACCACGATCTGTGGATGGCGTTCTTCAAGGATCCCGACGGCCACACGCTGGCCCTCATGCAGGAAGCGCCGAAAGGCTTTGCGCCCGCGGCGTAGTCAGGCCTCGCGATCCGACAGCGCGCCGAGATAGGCGCGGCGGATGAGGTCGCCGGCGCGGATCGCCTGGGGCGTTCCGCTGCCGATCACCGCGCCGTTCTGCAGCACATAGGCATGGTCGGCGATGTCGAGCGCACGCTCGACCATCTGCTCGACCAGCAGGATGGTGGTGCCGGCGGCGCGCAACCGTTGCAGCACTTCCATCACCTGGTCGACGACGATGGGCGCCAGCCCGAGCGACGGTTCGTCGAGCATCAGGAGCTTGGGCTGGCGCATCAGCGCCTGGGCGATCGCCAGCATCTGCTGCTGGCCGCCCGACAACACGCCCGCCAGCGCCTGTGGCCGCTCGGCCAGCATGGGAAAGAGTTCGTAGACGAAATCGTAGCGCTGCCGCTCGACGGCCCTGTCGAGGCGGGCGCCATAGAGGCCGAGCTCGAGGTTGGCGTGCACGTTCTGGCGGCGGAACAGGCGGCGTCCCTCGGCCACGTGCAGCAGCCCAAGATCGATGATGCGGTGCGGCGGCTGACCTGCGATGTCCTGGCCGGCAAAGACGATGCGGCCGGCCGACGGCCGCAGCAGGCCGGAAATCGCCCGCAAAAGCGTGCTCTTGCCGGCGCCGTTGCTGCCGACCAAGGCCACGATCTCGCCCTCGCTCACCGCAAGATCGACGCCGCGCAGCACGCCGACATGGCCGTAGCCTACTTCCAGGCCGCTCACCTGCAGGAGGTCGTTGGCGCTCACGATGCCGCCTGCCCGACACTGCTGTGCGATCCCATGTAGGCCGCGATCACCTCCTCGTGGGAGAACACCTCGGCCGGGGTGCCCGAGGCCAGCACCGCGCCGCGCTCGAGCACGGTGACGCTGCGGCAGATATTGGCCACCAGCTCGAGATGGTGCTCGACGATCACCACGGTCGTGCCCAGCGCGCCGATCGCCGCGATAAGCTCGCCCAGCCGGTCGAGTTCGGCCAGGGACAGGCCCGCCGCCGGCTCGTCGAGCAGCAGCAGGCGCGGCCGGCCGACCAGAGCGCGGGCGATCTCGGCCAGGCGCTGCTGGCCGTGCGGCAGCTCGCCCGCCGGCTCCATCGCCCGATCGGCGAGGCCGACGAAATCGAGGTAGCGCAAGGCGTCGCCCAGAGAGGCCATCTGCTCGCGCCGCGCCCGCGGCAGGCTGAGCGCCGCCGCTGCCGCACCCTGGCGCTCGGCGGGAAAGGCGCCGAGCAGCGCGTTGTCGAGCACGCTGAGCTGCGGCAGCATTCTCGGAGTCTGGAAGGTGCGGCCGACGCCGCTGCGGGCAATGCGATGCGGCGCCATGCCGACAACGGATCTTCCGTCGATCAGAATGGCGCCGCCATCGATCGGATAGAAGCCGGAGATCATATTGAGCAGCGTGGTCTTGCCCGAGCCGTTGGGGCCGACGATGGCGTGGGTTGTGCCGGCCGCGACATCGAGGCTGACACCGGCCAGCGCCGAGACGCCGCCGAAGCGCTTCTCGACGTCGCGCACCGAAAGCGCGGCGCCGGCGATCGGATGCACGGTCTCGCGCGCTATTGCCGTCGACGGCGCGGGCGGGATGTTGGAGAGGCCGAGCCGCGTGCGCAGGCGCTTCCAGCCGGTTTCGATGGCGCCGACCAGCCCGTGCGGCGCGTAGAGCATCAAGAGCAGCAGCGCCACGCCGTAGATCAGCATGCGCCAGCTCTGCAACGCGGTGAGCAGTTCCGGCACCAGGAAGAACACGACCGCGCCCACCACCGGGCCCCACAGGCGGCCCGCGCCGCCCAGCACCACCATCAGCAGGAAGAAGATCGAGAAGTCGGCGGTGAAATCGTCCGGCGTGACCACCGTCTTCTGGACGGCGAACAGCGCGCCCGCGAGCCCCGCCATCGCCGCACTCACCACGAAGGCCATCATCTTGATGCGCACCAGCGCCACGCCGGCCGCCGTCGCCGCCACGGGATTGTCGCGCACCGCCACCAGCGCACGGCCGAAGCGCGAACGCAGCAGGTTGGCCATGCCCAGCAGCGCCAGGATGTTGAGCGAGAGCGCCAGCCAGTAAAGGTCGAACGACGTAAGCGTGTGGCCCAGCACCCCCGGCTTAGGAATGCCGACGACGCCGGCGAAGCCGTGTGTCAGCTCGCGCCATTCCGTCAGAAGGCCGCCCACGACCTCGGCGAAGCCCAGGGTGATCAGAGCGAAATACCAGGTCGAGAGCCGGAATGCCGGCAACGCCATGACCGCGCCGACCGCGGCCGCCGCCACCATGGCCAGCAGTGTCGCCGGCCAGAACGACCATTGATGATCGACCATCGCCAGCGCCACGGTGTAGGCGCCGATCGCCACCAGCGCGCCGTGGCCCAGCGAGACCTGCCCGCCATAGCCGTTCAGCAGGTTGAGCCCGATCGCCACCAGCACGTAGGCCGCCATCTGCGTGGCGATGAACAGCCGGTACTCGGTGCCGACCGCGAAGGGCGCGAGATAAAGGGCGAGCGCCAGCGCGAAGAGCAGCGCCGGCCGGGTGCGCGGCGAGCCGATCAGCGCGCGCGCCGCGTCGCCCATGGTGTCAGACCGCCCGCGCCTCGGCGCGGCCGAACAGGCCGTGCGGGCGGACCAGCAGGATCGCCAGCATCACGGCGAAGGTGGCCGCAAGCTGATAGCCGGGCGACAGCAGCGCCGCCGCCACGGCCTCGACGAGGCCGATGATGTATCCTGCCAGCAGCGCGCCGCGATTGTTGCCGATGCCGCCCACCGCCGCGGCGGCGAACCCTTTCAGCAGCAGCGACGGGCCGAGCCCGGTCGAGGCGTAGAGAACGGGTGCGGCGAGTACGCCGGTCAGCGCTGCGACGCCGCCGCCCAGGAAGAACGACCAGCTCGACAGCCGGTTGGGGTTGATGCCGCGCAGCAGGGCCGCGTCGCGATCCTCGGCCACCGCCAGCACCGCCTTGCCGCTGCGCGTGCCGTAAAACGCCTCGACGCCCAGCACCAGCACCACGGTGATCACCATGACCGCGATCTGGTAGGAGCTGATGTTGGCGCCGAACAGCTCGAAGGTGTCCGTGCTGAGTGGCGCCGGCGGCCTTACCGCGATCGGGTCGGGGCCCCAGCCGAGACCGACCAGGTTGGCGAAGATCATGGAGACGGCCAGCGTCGTGATCACCCAGCCATGGCTGCTCGCCGAGTTTTTCAGCACCGGCGCGACGGCGATCTTCTCCTCGACCAGCGCCAGCGCCGCCACCGCCAGCATGGCGAGGGCGGCTCCGACGAACCACGGCAGACCGAGCAGGGTGATGAAGGTGGCACCGAACATGGCGCCCAGCATCACGAGGTCGCCCTGGGCAAAATTGAACACGTTGGTCGGGCGGTAGAGGATGTTGAATCCCATCGCCACCAGCGCATAGAGGCTGCCGGCGGTGAGCGCGCCGACCAGCAGGTCGAGATCCATGGGCTAGTACCCTGTGTCGCCGATCGGCGTTGGGGCCCATCCTTCGAGACGGCCGCTGCGCGGCCTCCTCAGGATGAGGTCTACTCTGTCGAAACAAGCACACCTCATGCTGAGGAGCCGCGCGTAGCGTGGCGTCTCGAAGCATGGGCCACAAGCGAAACCATGATTTCAGTTGGCCGATGCTACTTGGCCATTTCCCGGAAGATGCCCATCGCCCTTGGATCCTTGCCCGACGCCACGGAGGCGAGCGCGATGTCGTCGATGCCGATCGCGGTGTGGTTCTCGGGCGTGAAGTTGATGGTACCCAAAAGGCCCTGGTAGCCCTTGATGCTGTCGAGCGCCTTCTTGACCTTGTCCGGCTCGAAGCTCTTCTCGCCTTCGATCGCCACCTTCAGCACGTGCAGGAAGTCATAGTACGGGCTGTTGGCGACCGGCACGCCCGAGCCCTTGCCCTCGGGATAATAGGTAGCGACCTTCTTGGCGAAGGCCACCTGGCGCGGGCCGGGACTGGTCGTGTCGGTCCACATCAGCGAGCGGTACATCGTGCCGTAGACGTTGGTCAGCGCCTCCGGCGGCACCAGGTCGAACAGCGCGTCGAGGAACAGGCCGTTGTGGCCGGTGATCGGCGGGAACCACTTCTGGGTGTTCATGGCGTTGAAGGCCATGGCGGCGTTCGGCACGTTGGCGATCCAGGCGATCATGCCGTCGATGCCGGCCTTGCGCAGGTTGCCGACATAGGTGTTGAGGTCGGGCGCGTTCAGCGGATAGACCTCGACCTTCGCCGGCTCGAGGCCGAGCTTCTTCAGGGTGGCGCGCGACGCGGCCGTCGCCTGCTCGCCGAAGGCGGTGTTCTCCTGCAGGATGCCGATCTTTTTCAGCTTCATCTTCTCCACCAGGTAGCGCGCGGCAATCTCGCCCTGCTGGTTGGTGTTGAAGGTGCACTGGTAATGGTACGGGTACTTCGTGCCGTCGCCCATCTCCGCGCCGTTGGCGTAAGTCGCCTGGATGATCTTGGCCGGCGTCGTGGTGGCAAGCGAGGACAGCGCCTGCGAGCTGCCGGTCGGCCCGGCGATGAAGTTGATCCCCGACTCCTGCAGCTTCTTGACGATCGCCGGCTCCTTGGCGGGCGAGGCTTCGTCGTCCTCCTCGATGCGTGCGATCGGCCGGCCCATGATGCCGCCCGCGGCGTTGATCTCCTCGATGGCGATCAGACCGCCGATGTAGAGATAAGAGAACGAGGAGGCGAGCCGGCCCGTCGTCGGCCGGATCCAACCGATGTTGAACGGCTGTTGCGCTTGCGCGATGCCAGCGCCAAGGCCCAGGCTGGACAGGCCGAAGGCGCCGACGCCCAATCGCCCTGCGGTACGCAGGAAGTCCCGGCGGTCGATGCTGCCGTCGCGCCGCAATCCGAAGGGCGGTCTTTTGCTGTCGGTCATGCGTTTCCTCACCTGTGCGCGCTGGAATTTCGCGTATTGTTTTGCGTTCGTCGAACGCTAGTACGCTTCGTATTCAGACACAACGATGCGACGAGCATGAACGGAGAAAGTTCGCCGATGTCGAAATCCTGGTTCGATCCGCGCGTTCCCTCAGCCGATCTCTGCGTGCTGCGGCCGCTGCTCGATCGTCACGCCACCGCAACACCCGACAAGGTGTTCGCACGTTTCGCCGACGGTACCGAGTGGACTTACAAGCAGACTCAATCGATCGCGCGTCGCACAGCGATCGGGCTCGCCGCCCTTGGCGTCGCGCAGGGCGACAAGGTCCTGTCGTGGCTGCCCAACGGACCGGATGCGATTCGCATCTGGTTCGGCCTCAACTATCTCGGTGCGGTCTATGTGCCGATCAATCTCGCCTATCGCGGCGGTCTGCTGGCGCATGTCGTGGCGAATTCCGATGCGCGGCTGATCGTGGCTCATGCCGATCTTTTGGATCGGCTGGCCGACATCGATCGCGCGGCGCTCACGACCGCGGTCGTGCTGGGCGGCAGTGCCGCACCTGCCGTGCCCGGTCTCACCGTCCATCCGGCGGCCGTGCTGGAGCCCGCCGACGGCGCGGCGCCGTCGCTCGCGCGCGAGATCGCGCCATGGGACATGCAGACCATCATCTACACCTCGGGCACGACCGGTCCGTCCAAAGGCGTGATGTCGTCCTACCTGCAGCTCTATTCGATGGGCACCGAATCGTTCCAGGCGCTGGGCGCCGGCGACCGCTTCATGGTCAACCTGCCGTTGTTCCATGTCGGCGGCACGGCGGCGGTCTAC
>JABCYT010000191.1 GCA_013290035.1 Alphaproteobacteria bacterium | reverse complement strand
TCGGCCAGGGCGCGGGCTCCGAGCTGCGCCGGCCGCTCGGCATCGCCATCGTCGGCGGCCTGCTGGTGTCGCAGTGGCTGACGCTCTACACCACGCCGGTCGTCTATCTCTACCTCGACCGGCTGTCGCGCCGCCTCGGCAGCAGACGCGCGCCCCGCGCGGCCGCCGCGGAATAGGCACCGGCGCGCTTCCGGCTCACAACCGGGGATATGGACATATTGACAGTGGCAGTAACACTTTTGGTTCCACCCGCTCGGCCCGAAATCGGCTAAGGTGTTGGCGGGGAGCGTACGGGCGGACGACTATCTTTCCGCCGATGGAGTTCGATCGAAATGAAAAAGGAGATCGTTGCCAGGCTGGGCGCCATTGGCGCGCTCGCCTGTGTGGCCGGCGCCGGCTATCTCTTCCTCCAGTATTCCGGCCGTGACAGGGCGGCCCAGGCGGCGATCGCCGGACAGGCCGCCATCCCCGTGACCACGGCGGTTGCCGAGCAAAAGGATGTCCCGCTCTACGTGCGCGGCATCGGCACGGTGCAGGCCTACAACACGGCCGTCATCAGGACGCGCGTCGACGGCGAGATCGTCAAGGTCGCCTTCCAGGAAGGCCAGGACGTGAAAGCAGGCGACCCGCTGTTCCAGATCGACCCGCGCCCCTTCCAGGCCGCCCTCGATGAAGCCACCGCGACCCAGACGCGCAACCAGGCGCAGCTCGTCGGCGCCGAGCTCGACCTCAATCGCTACATCCAGATGGCGAACCAGGGCTTCCAGTCGATCCAGCTGCGCGACCAGCAGCAGGCGAAAGTCGACGCCCTCAAGGGCTCGATCGCAGCCGACGAAGCGGCCATGCACACGGCGCGGCTCAACCTCGCCTACGCCAATATCCGCGCGCCGTTTGACGGCCGCACCGGCACCCGCCTGGTCGATATCGGCAACCTCGTGCAGGCCTCGCAGGCCACCAGCCTGGTCAGCATCAACCAGATCAAGCCGATCTACGTCAATTTCACCGTGCCGCAGGACGTCAACGACGACGTCCGGCGCAACCAGGCGCAAGACGCGCTCACCGTCATCGCCTACGGCAGCAACGAGGCCGAGCTGGCGCGCGGCACGCTGTCGGTGATCGACAACCAGATCGACACGACAACGGGCACGCTCCGCCTCAAGGCCAGCTTCGCCAACGACGACGAGCGGCTGTGGCCCGGGCAATTCGTCAACGTGCGCCTGCTGCTGTCGATGCGGTCGGGCACGGTGACCGTGCCGCAGCGCGCCGCCATGCAGGCCGCCAGCGGCTATTTCTGCTTCGTGGTCAAGGCCGACGGCACGGCCGAGCGGCGGGTCATCGAGCTCGCCGGCGTCCAGGACGGCGTCGCCGTCATCGCGCGCGGCGTCGCCGCCGGCGAAAATGTCGTGATCGACGGCCAGTTCCGCCTGACCGACGGGGCGCGGGTGAGGGTCCAGACGGCGCCGGTGCCGCCGGCGGTCGCGACAACGTCCGCGCCGAAGGGCTGAGGCCCGCGCCATGAATATTTCCGAACGGTTCATCCGCCGGCCCATCGCCACCTCGCTGGTGATGATGGGGCTGCTGGTCTTCGGCGCGGCCTCCTACACGCTGCTGCCGGTCGCGGCCCTGCCCGACGTCGACTTCCCGACCATCACGGTCTCGGCGGCCCTGCCCGGCGCCAGTCCGGAGACCATGGCGACCTCGGTCGCCACGCCGCTCGAACAGCAGTTCGCCGCCATCCCCGGCCTGGTGGCGATGACGTCGTGGAGCGGCCTCGGCAACACCTCGATCACGCTGCAGTTCGCCCTCGAGCGCAGCATCGACGGCGCCGCCACCGACGTGCAGACCGCGATCAACGCCGCCGGCGGCCTGCTGCCCAAGGACCTGCCGACGCCGCCGACTTACCGCAAGGTCAACGCGGCCGACCAGCCGGTGCTGATCTACGCCGTGCATTCCGACGACATGCCGCTCTACAAGATCGACGACTATGCCTACACCGTGCTTGCCCAGAAGATTTCGGCGATTTCCGGCGTCGCCCAGGTGACGATCGGCGGCCAGCAGGACTTCGCCGTCCGCATCCGCGCCGATCCCGCGGCGCTCGCCTCGCACGGCATCAGCATGGAGGACATCCGCAAGGGCATCGCCGCGGCCACCATCAACCAGGCCAAGGGCACGATCGAGGGCAAGGCCCAATCCCTGATCCTCGACGCCAACGACCAGCTCTTCGAGGCGTCGGGCTACCGCGACGTGATCGTGGCCTTCCGCAACGGCGCGCCGGTCAGGATCCGCGACATCGCCGAGGTGATCGACGGCGCCCGGCTGCCGCGCACCGGCGCCTGGTACAACAACAAGAAGGCCGAGGTGCTGCTGATCTTCCGCCAGCCCGGCGCCAACATCACCAGGATCGTCGACCAGGTCAGGGCCGCGATGCCCGGCATCCTGGCCTCGCTGCCGCCTTCGCTGCATGTCGACCTGATGTCCGACCGCTCGCTGGCGGTCGAGGCGTCGATCGCCGACGTGAAATTCACCCTGGTGCTCACCATCGGCCTGGTGGTGATGGTCATCCTGATCTTCCTGCGGCACTTCTGGGCGACCGTCATTCCCTCGATCGCCGTGCCGCTGGCGCTGGTCGCCACCTTCGCGGTGATGTACCCGCTGGGCTACAGCATCAACAACCTCACCCTGATGGCGCTCACCATCGCCGTCGGCTTCGTGGTCGACGACGCCATCGTCATGATCGAAAACATCGTGCGCTACATCGAGGCGGGCGATACGCCCCTCGAGGCGGCGCTCAAGGGCTCGGGCGAGATCGGCTTCACCATCGTGTCGATCACCATTTCGCTGGTCGCCGTGTTCATCCCGTTGCTGCTGATGGGCGGCATGGTGGGCGTGCTGTTCCGCGAATTCGCCGTCACGGTGACCGCGGCTGTCGTCATGTCGGCCTTCGTCTCGCTCACGCTCACGCCCGTGATGTGCGCGCGCTTCCTGCATCGCGAGACGGGTGAAAGAAAACGCGGCCGCATCGACCGGGTCTTCGAAAGCGCCTTCAAGTCGGTGCAGCGCGGCTACGATCGCGGCCTCGTCTGGGTGCTCGATCACCAGCCGCTCACCCTGGCGGCGACCGTGGCGCTGGCCGTCCTCACCGGCTGGCTGTACGTCACGATCCCCAAGGGCCTGTTTCCCCAGCAGGACACCGGCTTCGTCTTCATCACCGTCGAGGGGCGCCAGGACATTTCCTTCGCCGCCATGGTCGACCGGCAGGCCGAGGTGACCAACACCCTGCTGCAGGATCCGGCGGTGGCGAGTGTCGTCGCCTTCGCCGGGACGGGTTCGATCGTTCCTTCGGAAAACCTCGCGCGCATGTTCGTGCAGCTGAGACCGCGTTCCCAGCGCGGCGTCTCGGCCGACCAGTTCATCCAGCGCGTCCGGCCCGAGCTGGCGAAGATCCAGGACGTGAACACCTACCTCCAGGTCAGCCAGGATCTGACCTTCGGCGGGCGCCTCAGCCGCACCCAGTACCAGTACACGCTCACCTCGCTCGACGCGGCGGAGCTCAATCGCTGGGCGCCGATCCTCGACCAGCGCATGCGTGGCCTCTCCAAGCTGCAGGACAATGCGAGCGACCAGCAGATCGCCGCCCGCCATCTCGCCGTCGAAGTCGACCGCGACACGGCTTCGCGATTGGGCGTCTCGCTCGCCGCCATCGACCAGACCCTCTACGACACGTTCGGCGAGCGCCAGGTGGCGACGATCTACAGCGCGACCACGCAATACAAGGTGCTGCTGGAATCCGCCGGACAGTTCGAGCGCGGGCCGGCGGCGCTGTCGCGCCTCTACGTGCCGGGCGCGGCCGGCGTGCAGGTGCCGCTCAGCACCGTGGCGCGCTTCGCCGATACCGTCGCCCCGCTCACCATCAATCACCAGGGCCAGTTTCCGTCGGTCACCCTGTCCTTCAACCTGGCGCCGGGTGCGGCGCTCAGCGAGGCGGTGGCGCAGATCAAGCAGCTGCGCGCCGAGCTCGACGTGCCGCCCACGGTCGAGGGGGCGTTCCAGGGCATGGCGCAGGTCTTCCAGGATTCGCTGAAGTCGACGCCGGTGCTGATCCTGGCGGCGATCATTGCCGTCTACATCGTGCTGGGCGTCCTCTACGAGAGCTACATCCACCCCATCACCATCCTCTCGGCCCTGCCGTCGGCCGGCGTCGGCGCCCTGCTGGCGCTGATGGCGTTCGGTTATGACCTGAGCGTGATCGCCCTCATCGGCATCATCCTGCTGATCGGCATCGTCAAGAAGAATGCCATCATGATGATCGACTTCGCGCTCAAGGCCGAGCGCGACCAGGGCATGAGCCCGCGCGAGGCGATCCACCAGGCCTGCCTGCTGCGCTTCCGGCCGATCATGATGACGACCTTCGCCGCGATCGGCGGCGGCCTGCCGCTCGCCATCGGCCAGGGCGCGGGATCGGAGCTGCGCCATCCGCTGGGCGTCGCCATCGTCGGCGGCCTGCTGGTCTCGCAATGGCTGACGCTCTACACCACGCCCGTCGTCTATCTCTATCTCGACCGGCTGTCGCGCTGGCTCACGCGCCGCGGCGGCCACCGCAAGGTGGCGGCGGAATGAGGCGCGGCGGCCGGTTTCTCACGACGATGTGCTGAGGGCTCCCGCCAGATCGCGCGGCAAGGATGCGGGCGGCAGATGGCAGGCAATGTGATGACCCTTGCTTGGCACGATGATCGGCGGCTTCTCGTTATCGCATTTGCCTTCGATGCGGTAAGGGCAGCGAGCGGTGAATGGACAGCCGCGAACCGCCTCGCTCGATCGGACCGGGCTGGATTCCCTGACCGCCAGGCGAAGATGGGCGGAGTCGGGATCCGGATTCGGCACGGCCGCCAGCAGCATTTGGGTGTAAGGGTGGTAAGGCGGCGCAAACACCGCGTCGGCCGGGCCGGATTCCACCACCCGGCCGCGATAGAACAGCGCCACGTCGTCCGCCATGTAGCGCACCAGCGCGATATCGTGCGAGATGAACACCAGGCTGAGCTGCTGGCGCTCCTGCAGCTCCTTCAGCAGATTGGCGACGGCAGCCTGGACCGACACGTCGAGCGCCGACACCGGTTCGTCGGCGATCACCACCTCGGGGACCGCCGCCAGCGCGCGCGCGATCGAGATGCGCTGACGCTGCCCGCCGGAGAGCTGGTCGGGCATGCGCCGGGCGTAGTCGGCCGGAAGCTGGACGAGTTTCAGCAGCCGCGATACCTCGGCGTCCGCTTTCGCCCGTTCCATGCCGCGCAGCCGGCGCACGGTGCGGCGCAGCGCGTAGCCCACGGTGTGGCTCGGGTTGAGCGTGCTGTCGGGATTCTGGAAGATCATCTGCAGGCGCTGGCGGAGATCGCGCGATCTTTTGGCAATCGGCAGACGGGCGATGTCCTGATCGTGGAAGCAGAGTTCGCCGTCATTCGCGGCGGTGAGGCCGACAAGGATGCGCGCGAAGGTCGATTTGCCGCTGCCCGACTCGCCGACGATGGCGAGCGTGCGGCCGTGCTCGAGCTCGACATCGATCCCGCCCAGCGCCTCGACCGACGATCCGCCAAGGTCGTAGCGTTTGCCGAGCGCACGGGCTTCGAGGATCGCCTCCGCCGCCGCCCTGCCGTCCGGCGCCGACGCGGCGTCCTGTCGCCACGCAAAGGGCGGCAGGACGTCGCTCCGCGCGCAGCGAGTCACGTGCCCGGTCTCTCCAGCCACGCCCGCCAGGGCGATCGGTCCGGACGTGCACAGGCCCTCGACGACTTGACCGCAGCGATCGGCAAAGGCGCAGCCGACGGCGAGGCGTGCCGCGTCCGTCAGCGCGCCGGCGATCGGCGTGAGCGGCCGGCTCCCGCGATTGGCGCCCATGCTCGGCACGCAATTCAGCAGGCCGCGCGTGTAGGGGTGGCGCGGATTGCGGAACACCTGGGCGAGCGGTCCCTGCTCGACCAGACGTCCGGCATAGAGCACGCCCATGCGGTCGCATAAGCGGCCGACGGCGCCGAGATTGTGGCTGATGAACAGCACCGCCGTGCCGCGGCGCCGGCGCAGGCGGTCGACCAGGTCGAGCACGGCGGCTTCGACGGTGACGTCGAGACCGGTGGTCGGCTCGTCGAGAACCAGCAGGGCCGGTTCGGCGATCATCGCCATGGCGATGACGCAGCGCTGCTGCTGGCCGCCCGAAAGCTGGTGCGGATAGCGCGACATCAGCGCGTCAGGATCGGGCAGCTCGACCTCGGCCAGCGCCTGCACCGCGAGCCGCCGCGCGCTTTCGCGGTCGGCCGTGCGATGAAGCAACGGCACTTCCATGAGCTGCCGGCCGATCGTCATCACCGGATTGAGGCTGCTCAGCGGATCCTGATAGACCATCGCGATCCGCGCGCCACGAATGCGGCGCAGCGCATCGCCGCCGAGGCCCAGCAGATCGGTTCCGTCGAAACGGAGGACTCCGCCGGCCACGATGCCGTTCGGCCCGAGATGGCGCAGGATGGCGAGCGCCACGGTCGACTTGCCGCAGCCCGATTCGCCGACCAGCCCGAAGGCTTCGCCGCGACCGATATGGAACGAGAGATCGTCGACCGCGCGCTGGCGGACGCCATCCGAACTGTATTCGACGGTCAGCCCTTCGCAGGCCAGCAAGGGACCCGGCTCAGCCATGCCGCACGCG
>JABCYT010000190.1 GCA_013290035.1 Alphaproteobacteria bacterium | reverse complement strand
CGTATTTATAGGTGAATTCGGCGGCGTTGGCCGGCCAGTGCAGGATCGCCGGCGAGGCGATCACGCCGGCGGCAATCGAGGCGCGTGACAGCAATGTGCGGCGGATGAGCTTCATCGACATCTCCTCCCAAGTCTTTCCGGTCGGTATTGCAGCGATGCCGTATTCTTCGGATTTCCGACCAGTTGGACGTGATCTTCCAGCCCTGGAGGTATTGCGGCAACCGAATTTTATCGCTGCCGCAGCGGTAACCTCTCCATCGGCGAAGACGCGGGCAGCTCCCCATTTGATTGGGGAGGAGCACTACCCCAGCCGGATCGACCGCGCCTCGTTCGCGAACTCGGTGCCGAACGGGCGGCTGAGCGCGGCGAAGCGGTCGAGGATCGCGCGCCCCTCCTCGGCGCCGGCGAGACGCGGCCGGCCGCGGCGATGACGCGCGTCCTTCCAGCCGAGTGAGATGGGCGTGAGCTCGATGCTGCGCAGCTCGCCGTCCTCATAAGAAAGCGTCGGCACGACCGACTCCCAATAGCGCCGGTCGGCCGGGAAGCCTGCCTGGTCGCCCTGCGTGCGCTTCTGATAGACCTGACCCGGCGTCAGATCCGGTTCGGCGCGGAAGCGCTCGTAGCCGTCGGCCGGGATCTTGGCCACCAGTTCGTTCTGGCCGATGAAATTGCCCAGGCTGTAGAAGATCGGCTTCTGCTTGTAGAGCTCGAGCCCGCGCAGCAGATGCGGGCCGTGACCGACCACGAGATCGGCGCCTGAATCGATCATCTCGCGCGCGAATGCCGGGATGAACTCGGCCGGAATATCCTTGCTGCCGAGCTGCTCGTGCGCATGCAGGCTCACCAGCACGAGGTCGGCGAGGCCGCGCGCCTCCTTGACCCAGCGCACCATCGCCGCGACGTCCTTGGCGTTGGGCGTCGTGCGCACCTGCGCGCGGTTGGCCGACTTGAACTTGAGGTCGCCCAACGGAAAGAGCGCCGGGTCGGCGAGCGGGTAAGCGAAGCCCATCTTGATCTTGTGCTGGCGCTCCGCTTCGAGCCCGAGCTGGTCGGCGACCTCGCGCAGCGCCGCGAGCTGCGGCTCGGTGACCTCGTGCACCGTCTCGACATGCAACGGGCTGAGCCCGGGACGTCCCGGCAGGTCGGGCCGCTGCGTGCCCGCCTCGTTGCCCTTGGCGAAGGTCGAGCAGCAGGAGATCATCGCCACCGTGCCGGCGGGCGAGGTGTGATAGCAGGGCCGGCGCGCATCCTCGAGGGTGCGGCCGACGCCCGCGAAGGAAAGCCCGCGCGCCTCCAGCGCCTCGATGGTGTGCACCAGGCCCTGTATCGAATAGTCGAGCGCGTGGTTGGTGGCGGTGGCGAAGAGATCGAAGCCTGCCGCCACCAGCTCATCCAGCACCCAGGCCGGCGCGCCGAAATGCGAGCCACCGCTCTCCAGTGCCGGATCGCCGCGATAGTCGTTGGCCAGCCCCTCGAGATTGGTGAAGGCAATGTCGGCCGCACGCACCTTGTCGAATAATGGCCGGAGCTCGGCGTCGTCGCGGCTGTTGAGCCGGCGCTGCAAGATCGAATCGCCGGTGAGGAGGAGGGAAAGGGCCATGCGGGGAATGTGCGGGGCCGCGCGCGAGCGTGTCAAATGGCGCCAGTACAACTTGAATGAGATGATATGGAATGGAAAACACTAAATAGTTGTGTATCCAATGCGCGTATGATATTGACACGCGATTCGCCGTACGAGTCGCATGGGAAATCTGTCGCGAGCAAAGGTGGACCTGGCGGCTCCAACGACGACCGATGAACGGGTTGGGATGCGAAGGGGGTGCTCGATGACGATGTGGAATGATCTGCTGCTACGACTGAATCTGTCCGACAACGGTACCTATCCTAATCGTCCCGGCTCTCCCTGCGAGTCTCCGGACATCATTCCATACGGCGTCGCGCCGATCGCCGACTGGCAGACGTTTTTCGCCGGCAACTACGGCGCCGATGTCGGGACGAATCCGGTCGTCAACCAGGACAATTTCATCTATGCGCGCGCCAAGAACCTCTCGGGCAACTCGGCGACCGGGGATTATTCCTGCTATTGGTCGCCGGCGAGCGTCCTGATGTGGCCCAAGCAATGGTCGGGCAATGTGATGCAGACGAACCAGGGCGCCAACACCGTCACTTTCCCCCTGGCGCCACCCAACGGAATTGCCGTCTGCAGCGAGCCGCTGAAGTGGAACCCGAGGCCGATCGGGCCGAATGACCACTACTGCCTGGTTGGACGCGTATCGACCGAGACCCACCCCAATCCGATTCCGAATGTAACCAGGCTGCCCGATTTCGCGCAGTACATCAGGGACAATCCCGACATGTGCTGGCGCAACGTAGTCCTGGTCCAGGGCAACCAGCCGACGACCGTCTTCAACGTGGCCTACGACCAGGGAGACGAGGCCGGCATGATGATCGTCCAGATCGCCGGCTCGTCCATGCCCGTCGCAGGGCCGGGACAAACGCCGGCGCAGGTCGCCTTCAACTGCTCGTCGCCTGGCCCGCAACCGCTGATGCTGCTCAATCCGACGCCGATCACCGGGACCACTCAGGATTTCGGCCTGAACACATACGTGCCGGCAAATTTCCAGGCGCCCGTGACCGTCAGCTTCTGGAACAACGGCAATCTTCCGATCGACGACAACTTCAATCTCGACTTTCAGTGGTATTTCGTCCCGCCAACGACGCCGAAGCACCTCTTCCTGCACGAGGGCGGCTATACCGAGCCGGGTGAAAGTTTCGGGCTATCGGCGCGGCTGATGCACGCCGTGCGGGAAGACATGCTGGCGCGGAAGCTATTGGCCAGGAGCGGGCCTGTCCATGTCATCCGCGTCGGCGGGTTCACAATTCGGAAGGCGGCGGCGAAGAACTAGAGCGGACGGCTCCGTAGCGTTATTGCCGGCGTCAGCGTTGCTGTATTCCGGTCGAACGCATCAGCCGTCGGAAATACCGATGCGTGGAAAGCGCGGCAATGTGCGGCCGCCATCCATGACGATGGCGCGGCCGGTGACGAAATCGAACTCAGGTGAACAGACCAGCGCCACCATGCGGGCGATCTCCTGTTCGGTCACCAGCCGGCCGAGCGGTGTGCCGGCGATCGCCGCTTCCTTGTACACGGGCATGCTGTCGGTCCGCGCGCTGGCGATCTGGCTCGGCACGACGGCGTTGACCGTGATCGTGGGCGCGAGCTCCAGCGCCAGGCTCTCGGTCAGGGTGAGCAGAGCCGCCTTGGCGAGGCCGTAGACCGAGTGTGTGCGCACGAAGCCGGAGGTGGCGCCGAGATTGACGATGCGGCCCCAGCCCAGCCGCTCCATCGCCGGCGCCAGCCCTTGCGCGAGAAGCCAGGGCGCCCTGAGGTTGGCCGCCATGATGGCGTCCCACACCGCGGGCTTCAGCGTGCGAAAGGGCGCATCGGCGTAGGGGCCCGCATTGTTGATCAGCAGCTGCACCGGACCCAGCGCGCTCTCGACGTCGGCGGCGAGTTTCTCCGGCGCGCCGTCCTGTGCCAGGTCGGCGCGGAAGGCCTGGGCCTTGCCGCCCGTCCCCGCGATGCGGTCGGCGATCGCCTGGGCCCCGCCCAGGTTGGCGCGGCAATGAACGGCGATAGCGGCACCCCGCCGCGCCAGCTCGAGCGCAATTGCGGCACCCGTGCCCGACGAGGAGCCGGTGACGAGGGCGACCTTGCCCGCGAAGGCAGTGGCGTCGCTCACGGATCGACCAGCCTGGTCCAGATCGACTTGGTCTTCGATTTGTCGAGATACTTCTCGTAGAGCTCGCTGATCAGGTCCTTGCCGAGGGTCGCGATCTCCGCGTCGTAGGCGGCGCGGTCGGTGATCTCGATGCGCTCGATATAGTCCCACGGCCCGCCGCCCAGGTTGGGGCTGACGCCGGTCAGCCGATGGGTGCGGTAGGAGATAATCGACTTCAGCTTGGCGGCCACGACGTAGTCGACCTCGCGCTCGTAACGCTCATAGGCGTCGCGGTCGACGCCGGGCTTCAGCGCCGCCAGCACATATCTCACGATTGCCATTGTTCTCTCCCGTGCCTGTTTTTCAGAGCCTGTTTTTCGGGGCCTGTCTTCAGGGTTCGATCCGCTCGGACCAGATCGAGACGGTCTTCGAGCGGTCGAGGTACTTGGTGTAGAGCAGGTCGAGGAATTCCTTGCTGCCCGTGGCCGCCTGCTTCTCGTAGTCGGCCTGGCTGGTGACCTCGATGCGCTCCATGAAGTCCCACGGGCCGCCGTCGATGCCCATGTCGAGGTCGGTGATGCGGTGGGTGCGGTAGCTGATGATCGACGGATTCTGCGCCGCCTTGACGTAGTCGACCTCGCGTTCGAAGCGTTCGAACGCATCGAGGTCGACGCCGGGCCTCAACTTCACCAGGACATATCGGACGACGGCCATCGGGTTTCCTCCTGTGATGGTTAGACGAAATGGCAGGCGGCGAAATGGCCGGGCGCCACCTCGCGATAGGGCACGGGCGTGGCGCACACGGGTTGCGCCAGCGGGCAGCGCGCGCGCAGCCGGCAGCCGGCGGGAATGTCGATCGGGCTCGGGATCTCGCCCGCCAGCACGAAGGGGTCGCGCCGGATATCGGGGTCGGGCACCGGCACGGCCGCGAGCAGGGCGCGGGTATAGGGATGGGCCGGCCGGTCGAACAGCTGGGCGGTGTCGGCCTCCTCGACGATGACGCCGAGATACATCACGGCGACGCGCGAGGCGAGATAGCGCACCGTCGCCAGGTCGTGCGAGATGAAGAGATAGGAAAGCCCGTGCCGCTGGCGCAGCTCCTCGAGCAGCAGAATGACGCGCGCGCGCAGCGATACGTCGAGCGCCGAGGTCGGCTCGTCGAGCACGATCAGCCGCGGGTTGGTGACCAGCGCGCGGGCGATGTTGACCCGCTGGCACTGCCCGCCCGACAGCTCGTGCGGATAGCGGTCGGCAAGCTCGGCGCCCAGCCCGACCTCCTCGAGCACCGCCTCGGTGCGCTCCCGGCGCTCGCCGGCATCGAGCGCGGTGTGCAGGCGCAGCGGCTCCTCGACCATGCGCCGAACCGACAGGCGTGGATTGAGCGAAGCGGCGGGATCCTGGAACACCATCTGCAGGTGCGGCCGCACCTTGTTGAAGTCCTCGTCGCTCAGGCCGGTGAGCTCGGCGCCCTCGAAGCGGATGTGCCCGCCGGTGGGCCGCAGCAGCCGCACCAGCGCGCGCGCCACGGTCGACTTGCCGCAGCCCGACTCGCCCACCAGGCCCAGCGTGGCGCCCGCCTCGATGCCGAGCGAGACACCGTCGACGGCGCGCACCACGGGCGGCGTGCCGTCCCTGAGCGTGCGCACCCATGCCGCCGAACCCCGCAAGGGGAAGTGGACCTTCAGGTCCTCGACGTCACACAGGCGCGGCACGACCATCCTCCACCGCGAAGCAGGCCACGAAGTGCTCAGGCGCGATCTCCGTCATGCCGGGCTTGGCCCGCCGGCAGCGCTCCTCGACCCACGGGCAGCGGCCGGCGTAGCGGCAGCCGGGGGGGACGTTCAGCAGCGACGGCACGGCGCCCGGTATCGGCTCCATGACGATCTCGCGGTCGATGCGCGGGATCGAGCGCACCAGGGCCCGCGTGTAGGGATGCGCGGGATGGCGAAACAACGCGCGCACCTCTGCCACCTCGACGACCTGTCCGGCGTGCATGACCGCGACCCTCTGGCAGGTCGTCGCCACCACGCCAAGGTCGTGGGTGATCAGCAGGATCGACGCCCCGGTCCTGGCGCCCAGCTCGCGCAGCAGATCGAGGATGCGGGCGGCGGTCGAGACGTCGAGGCCGGTCGTCGGCTCGTCGGCGATCAGCAGGCGCGGCGAGGTGGCGAGCGCCATGGCGATCATCACCCGCTGGCACATGCCGCCGGAGAACTGGTGGGCATATTGGCGGGCGCGGCGCTCGGGCTCCGGGATGCCCACCAGCGCCAGCATCTCGATGGCGCGCCGCCACGCCGCAGCCCTGGACAGGCCGCCATGCAGGGTGAACAGCCGTGCGACCTGCCGGCCGACGGTGATCAGCGGGTTGAGCGCGGTGCGCGGCGTCTGGGAGATCATGGCGATCTCGGTGCCGCGGATCTTCTGCAGCTCCTCCTCGCCCAGGCGCGCGAGATCGCGGCCGCCCAGCACGATGCTGCCGTGCGTCAGGCGCCCCGGCTTGCGGATGAGGCGCAGGATCGCCGTCGCCGTCACCGACTTGCCGGAGCCCGATTCGCCCACCAGGCCCAGGATCTCGCCCTCGCGCACCTCGAAGCTCGCGCCGTCGACCGCTTCGACCTCGCCGAAATCGGTGGCGAAGCCGACCGACAGGTCCTTGACCTCGATGACCGGAGTCATCGTACGCCGCGCAGGCGCGGATCGAGGAAGTCGCGCAGGCTGTCGCCGACCAGGTTGAAGGACAGCACCATCAGCACGATGGCGAGGCCGGGGAACAGGAACAGCCACCATTCCCCGGTCACGATGTATTGCGCGCCTTCGGCGGTCATCGAGCCCCATTCGCTCTGCGGCGGCTGGATGCCGAGGCCGATGAAGGAAAGCGCCGCCATGGTGAGCAGCGCATAGCCCATCGCCAGCGTGGCCTGCACGATAATCGGCGGCAGCGCGTTGGGCAGCAGATGGATGAACATG
>JABCYT010000189.1 GCA_013290035.1 Alphaproteobacteria bacterium | reverse complement strand
GCCGGTCGGCTACGCCCAGCGCGCCGGCGAGGTGATCGCAAGCCAACTGGGCAAGATCGGCATCAAGGTCGCGATCACCCAGCTGCAGTGGCCGCAATGGCTCTCCGAGGTGTTCAAGGAGCACAACTACGACCTCACGATCGTGGCCCACACCGAGGCCAACGATCTCGATCGCTATGCCCGCGACGGCTACTACTGGGGCTACGATTCGCCGGAGTTCAAGGCCAAGTGGCGCGAGGTCGTGGCCGCCACCGACTTCGCCAAGCGTGACGAGCTTCTCAAGCAGGCGCAGCGCATCGTCGCCCGCGATGCGGTGAACGGCTTCCTCTTCCAGCTCGCCAAGATCGGCGTATGGAAGAAGGACCTTATAGGCATGTGGGAGAACGCGCCGGCGCCGCAGGTCGACCTTACAGGGGTCTACTGGAAATAGACCCGGTGTCATCCCGAGCGAAGCGAGGGACCTTTGAGGCACCAGGAAAGGTCCCTCGCTGCGCTCGGGATGACAGTCTTGCCTTGGTTGGCTGATGCTTGAATTCCTCTCCCGCCGCTTGGCCGCCGCGCTGGTGACCCTGGCGCTGGCCACGGTCGTGGTGTTTGCCGTCGTCGAAGTGCTGCCGGGCGATCCGGCGCTGGTCATGCTGGGCACCGACGCGCGGCCCGACACCTTGGCGGCGCTGCGGGCTTCCTATGGGTTCGACCAGCCGCTGGCCGTGCGCTATCTCCACTGGATCGGTGGCCTGCTGACCTTCGATCTCGGCAGCAGCCACGCCTATGGCACGTCGGTCGCCAAGCTGATCGGCGATCGCCTGCAGGTCACTCTGCCGCTGGCCGCGCTGGCGCTCGCCTGGGCGATGCTGGTGGCGATCCCGTTGGGTGTCTTCGCCGCCTGGAAGCATGGCCGGCCGGGCGACTGGGGCGTCATGGGCTTCACCCAGATCGGCATTTCCGTGCCGAATTTCTGGTTCGGCATCGTGCTGGTGCTGCTGTTCGCGGTGACCTGGCAGCTCTTCCCGGCCGGCGGCTTTCCCGGCTGGCAGGACCCGCTGAAGTCGGCGCATGCGCTCGTCCTGCCGGCCCTGTCGCTGTCGCTGGGCGAGATCGCGATCCTGGCCAGGGTCACCCGCTCGGCCATGCTCGATACCTTGCGCGAAGACTATGTCCGCACCGCCCGGGCCAAGGGCGCGCCGGAGCGCACCGTGCTGTTTCGCCATGCGCTCCGCAACGCGCTCATCCCGGTGACGACGGTGGCCGGCCTGATTGCAGGCTTCCTGGTCGCCGGCGCCGTGATCATCGAAAGCGTGTTCCGCCTGCCCGGTGTCGGCCAGCTGGTCTACGACTCGATCAACAACCGCGACCTGGTCGTGATCAAGAACGTGGTCATCCTGTTCACGATCCTGGTTCTCGCCGTCAACCTGCTGGTCGATCTTGCCTACGCTTTCCTCGATCCCCGGCCGCGGGTGCGGACATGAAGCGTTTTCTCGCGCGCGCGTCCCGCCATGTCGGCTTCCAGGTCGGCGCCGTGCTGCTGCTGCTGTTCGTCGGCACGGCGCTGGTCTCGCTCTTGTGGACGCCGCATGCCGTCGACGAGCTGCAGATGCGCGCCAAGCTGATGCCGTCCTCGGCCGCCTATCCGCTGGGCACCGATCATCTCGGTCGTGACGTGCTTTCGCGCATCATGGTGGGCGCACAGACCTCGATCGCGGTCGGGCTGATCGCCGTCGTGATCGGCATGACGGCCGGCGTCGCCTTGGGCGCCTGGGCCGCGGCGCGCGGCGGCTGGGTCGATGAGGCGCTGTCGCGCACGTCCGATCTCATCTTTGCCTTCCCCGCGGTGCTGATCGCCATCCTGATCACCTCGGTGCTCGGCGCGAGCGCCGAGAACGCCATCCTGGCCATCGCCATCTTCAACATCCCGGTGTTCGGCCGGGTGACGCGTGGTGCAGCGCTCGCGATGTGGAGCCGCGACTTCGTGCGCGCGGCGACGGCGATGGGGCAGGGGCCGCTCGGCATCACCGTGCGCCACGTGCTGCCGAACATCGCCAGTGTTCTCATCGTGCAGGCGACGATCCAGTTCGCCGTCGCCATCCTGGCCGAGGCCGGTCTTTCCTACCTCGGCCTGGGGGCGCAACCGCCCGTGCCGTCGTGGGGTCGCATGTTGCGCGACGCCCAGACCTACATCTTCCAGGCGCCGGAACTCGCGATATGGCCGGGGCTCGCCATTGCACTTGCCGTGTTGGGGCTTAACATGCTGGGCGACGGTCTGCGCGATCTGCTCGATCCGCGCCTACGACTGTTGCGCGTCGGGTAAAGCGACAACGTCGTGAGGGGTTGCGTCATGACCGCCCTGATCTTCCTGATGATGGCTATTGCGATGATGACCGCGTCGGCGGGCTACCGTGGCACGTCGATCGGCCTGTTCGGCGTGAGCTTCGTCGCGGCGGTCCTGTGGTTCGACCGCTACGCGATCGAGATGCCCCGGCTGCCGCTCTAGAGGGTGCAAGGTGGGCTCGTTCGTTCGCTTGGGTAATGCTCTCGGTGCCGCCGGCATCGCGATGGTCCTGCTCGTGGCCTTCGGCCTGCAGTTCGGCCTGAACGAGCCGCCGTGCCCGCTCTGCACCCTGCAGCGCGTGGCCTTCGTGCTGTGCAGTTTCGGCTTCGTCCTCAACCTTCGCTTCGGCGTGCAGCCCTTGCACTATGGTCTCGCCCTGCTGGGCGCGCTGTTCGGCGTGGTCGCGTCGGGCTACCAGGTATTGCAGCACATCGCGCCGGGCGCCGCCGCCTACGGCTCGCCGATCCTCGGCATGCATCTCGACACCTGGTCGCTCATGCTGTTCTTCGCAGTGATCGCCGTCACGGCCCTGCTCCTGATGTTGTCCGGCCGGCCCGATCATGACCGCAGCGACCACCAGACGGCGATGCGCTTTCGCGGCATCCTGCGCTTTGCCGTCTATCTGCTGATCGCCGTCACGCTCGCCAATGCCGCCAACAGCTTCGCGCAGTGCGGACCGAATGAATGCGCGGCCAATCCGACCGGCTACTGGATCTCCCAAGTTCTCCGCTGACGGCGTCCCTCAGGCCGGCAGCTCGGCATCCTTCTTGGGGATGAGGTCGTAGGGCAGCGCGAAGCCCGGCATCGCCATCAGACGGTCGCGCCACGCCCGCGCGTGGGGCCGCGCGTCGAGCGACATGCCGCCCTCGGCCATGAACACCATGCGACCCCAGCAGCCGATGTCGGCAATCGTGCAGCTGTCGCCGACCAGCCACTGCCGGCCTTCCAAGCTCTTGTCGATCATGTCCAACGCCGCTTCCGCCGGCGGGCGGAAGAAATCCATGACCGCGGGATCGACGGTGCGGAAGCGGTGGAAGTGGCGGACCCGGGCCACGTTGGTGATGGCGTCGTTCTCCCACGACAGCCATTCCCGCGCCCGCCAGCGATCCTGCTCGGTGGCGGCCTCGAACTTGCCCGTCGTGCGCGCCAGATAATCGAGGATGACGTTCGACATCACGAGGGTGAGGCCGCGATGGCGCAGCACCGGCACCTGGCCGTAGCGGTTGATCGCCAGATGCTCGGGCTGCTTCTGCACGCCGTACTTGAGGTTGACGGTGCGGAACGAGAACGGCAGGCCGGCGAGCGCCAGGAACAGCATCGGCTTGTAGGTCGAGCTGGAAGTGAAGCTGCCATGTAACACGAGGCGATCATCCGTCATTTCCGGCTCTCCCTTGCGGCTGCAGGCACAATCCATCTTGCCGTCCGCCGCGCTCCCTGCCTATCTGGCAGGTGACATGTCCGACGAACGCTACACCGTCATCCTGGGCGACCGGCGCTATGCCATCCACCGCAAATGGGCGCGGCTGCCGGCGGGCGAAAGTTTCGGCTTCCTGTCCGACCTGATGGTCGACGCCGAAGGCCGCGTGCATGTCGCCCAGCGCGGCACCGAGCGGCCGGTCCTGGTGTTCGGCCGCGACGGCAAGCTGATCGGGACATGGGGCGAGGGTGCCCTGGCCGAGCCGCACTATATAAACGCCGCGCCCGACGGCTCGATCCTGGTCGCCGACCGCGACGCCCATCAGGTGCTGCGCTTCGATTCCTCCGGCCATCTCGTGCAGGCGCTGGGCAGGCGTCACTGGCCCTCGCTCGACGCACCCTTCAACCACCCGACGGCCGCGGCCCAGGCGCCGGATGGCGAGATCTATGTCGCCGACGGCTACGGCAATTCCAGCGTCCACCGCTTCGCCGCCGACGGCACGCTGCTCGCCACCTGGGGTGGCCCCGGCGCCGGGCCGGGCGCCTTCACGACGCCGCATGCCATCTGGGTCGATCGCTTCGGCAAGGTGCTGGTCGGCGATCGCGAGAACAACCGCGTCCAGGTGTTCGACCGCGAGGGCGCTTTCCTCGCCGAATGGGGCGACTTCTATCATCCGATGCAGATCTGGGTGGACGACCGCGACATGGTGTTCGTAACCGACCAGATCCCGCGCATCAGCCTCTTGAGCGCGGATGGCAAGCTGGTCGGCCGCTGTCGCGGCGCCATCAACGGCGCGCATGGGATTTCCGGCGATGCCCAAGGCAATCTCTATCTGGCCGAACTGCCGCCGCAGGAGATCACCAAGCTCGAACGGTTGGGTTGACGTCGCGACGTTGGGGGAGGGGGCGTTGATTCGGCACATGTTGATCGCGCTGGTCGGCCTGTCGATCGCACTCGCCGGCTGTTCGATTCCCGATCGCGGACCGGTGGTTCCCTACACCGATACCGAACGCGCCCAACCGCTCGGCATTGCCAACGTGCGCTTCTATGCCGATGGCGACCCCGCCCCGATGATCGAGGAAGGCGCCCGCGCGCTCGAGCGCGAGAAGGCTGCCTTGTTGGCGGCCGGCCAATCGATCGCGCGGCTGCCGCCTGCGTATTATCTCGCGGTCTCCGGCGGCGGCGACAATGGCGCGTTCGGCGCCGGCCTGATGAACGGCTGGACGACGACCGGGACGCGGCCGACCTTCAAGATCGCGACCGGCGTCAGCACCGGCGCCCTGATCGCGCCCTTCGCCTTTCTTGGCCCCGACCACGACGCCGAATTGCGCGAGGTCTACACGACCTTGACTCCCGACAGGATCTTTCGCCGGCGCAGCCTCACGGCCGCCCTGTTCAACGACGCCATGGCCGACACGACGCCGCTCGCCGAGGTGATCGCCAAGTACGCCAACCAGAAAATGTTCGATGAGATCGGCCGCGAATACAACAAGGGCCGCCTGCTGCTGATCGGCACCACCGATCTCGATGCTCAGCGAGCGGTGATCTGGAATATCGGCGCCCTGGCCACGAGCGGCCATCCCAAGGCGCTCGACCTGTTCCGCAAGATCCTGCGCGCATCGTCGGCGATCCCGGGCGCCTTCGAGCCGGTGCTGCTCGATGTCGAGATCGACGGCCGCAAGTACCAGGAGATGCATGTCGATGGCGGCGCCATTGCCCAGCTCTTCCTCTATCCGCCGACCATCGAGGTCGGCCAGGTCGGCGTCGAGCGCCGGCGTATCGCCTATATCATCCGCAATGCCCGGCTCGATCCCGATCATGCGCAGACCGAGCGGCGGACCATCAACATCGCCAGCCGCGCCATCGCCACCATGCTGGCGGCCAGCGGCCAGAACGACGTCATGCGCACCTACTTCGTCTCGCGCCGCGACGGCGTCGACTACAACCTGGCCTACATAGGCGCGGATTTCTCCGCAGAGAGACCCGGCGAGTTCGACCCGACCTACATGCAGGCACTGTTCGACTATGGCTACCGCGAGGCAAGGGACGGTCGGGCCTGGCACAAGGTGCCGCCCGGACTCAGGGCGGCGAGGGCCCGGCGCGCCGATGCCTCAGCGGGCGACTAGCAGGACGGGCGTCCGCAACGATTGGACCAAGGCCAGCGTGCGCGGTCCTAGAAACTTGGTCTCGCCACGGCGTAGTGCGGTGCCCAGCACGACCAGGTCGTAGCGACCGCGCCGGGCGACCCGCCGGATCTCGGTTTCGGGCTGGGGGCTGGTCGCGGTCAGCCCCTTGACGGCGACGCCGCTGCGCTTGCCCAGGCGATGCGCCTCGACCAGCACCGAGATGCCGAGCCGGCGCGCGCGGCTGCGCAGCAACAGCGTGTCCTCGCGCGGATCGAAGACGTGCAGCGCCGTCAGGGTGCCGCGGCTGGCGGCCGCGAGGGTGAGCGCGATCTCGGTGGCCAGCCGCGCGTCGGCGCTGCCGCCGGTCGGCACCAGGATATTGAGCGGGACGCTGGAGGCAGTCTCGTACCGCCCGCCGTTCAGCAGGATGGCGACCGGCCCGTCGAACGCCGCGATCAGGGCTTGCAACGGTTCCTCGAAGCGCGGCGCCGTGGCGGAGATCGGCTGGCCAATGCCGACGAAGGCAATGCTGTAGCCCTTGGCTGCTTCCTTGCCGACGGCGTCTTCCGCCTGGGCCGTGCGCGCCTGCACGAGCTGTTCGATCGCCGGCTTTGGCGGGGCCGGCGCCTCCTTTTCCGACGGCTCCGGAATTTCCTGCAAGGCGGCGTTGGCCGCGGCCATCAGTCGAGTGCGACCCGGCGTCTTGTCGCCCTCCTCCCGCGGCATCTCGAGCACCGTCGTCAGCACACCCCGGCGGGCGGCGAACAGTCCGGCCACAATCGCGGTCATCTCGCCATTTGCGCTGCCGTCGATATAGACCAGCGCCCGCTCCAT
>JABCYT010000188.1 GCA_013290035.1 Alphaproteobacteria bacterium | reverse complement strand
GCCGACGTCAAGCGCCTGCTGGCCGACCTGGCGGAGATGTATGCCGGCCGCGGCGTCAATCTCGTGCAGGTGGCGGGCGGCTACGCCTTCCGCACCGCGCCCGACCTTGCCGAGAAGCTCAAGATCGAGCGACCGGTGACGCGCAAACTGTCGCGGGCGGCGATCGAGACGCTCGCCATCATCGCCTATCACCAGCCGGTGACGCGCGCCGAAATCGAGGAAGTGCGCGGCGTCGGCCTCAGCAAGGGCACGCTCGACCTGTTGTTCGAGCAGAACTGGATCAAGCCGGTGGGCCGTCGCCGCGCGCCGGGCCGGCCCGTGACCTGGGGCACCACCGAGTTCTTCCTCGAGCATTTCGGCCTGCCGAGCCTCGACGATCTGCCGGGTCACGAGGAACTGAAAGCCGCAGGCCTCTTGGACCCGCGCGCCCAGCCCCCCATATTCCGTCCGGAAGAGCCCGATCTGCCGCTCGAAGCAGGCGACGACGAGGCCGATGAACCGCTCGCCGTCGACGAAACGGGGCGCTGAGCCCAAATACCGCCTTATTCGACTGGTTGCCGGGCCTTCACACGCGGTGCCATAATCAGGCTCGCGCCGATCGCAAACGTTTTGGGAGCATTTTCACATGGGTAGCTTCAGCGTATGGCACTGGCTCATCGTGCTGGCCGTCGTGCTGCTGCTGTTCGGCGGTCGCGGCAAGATCTCTTCGCTCATGGGCGACTTCGGCAAGGGCCTGTCGGCCTTCAAGAAGGGCGTGGGCGCGCAGGAGGAACCGCCGCCTGCGCAGGCCGGGCAGCCGGGCGACACCGCCAAGCCGATCTCGGCCCAGGCCACGACCACGCCGCCGGGCAGCCAGGTCCATCAGGACAGCGCGGCCAAGGTCTGACGGACCCGCTGCAGGTTCGCGGGCGAGGCTGATCGCCGATGTTCGGTATCGACGGTTCGGAGTTCCTGTTGATCGCGATCGTGGCGCTGGTCGTCATCGGTCCGAAGGAACTGCCGGGCCTGTTGCGCACCTGGGGCCGATGGATGGCGCAGATGCGCGGCATGGCGGCGGAGTTCCGCGGCCATGTCGACGAGATGGTGCGCCAGTCCGACCTCGACGAGGTGAAGAAGCAACTCACGGCCTCGTCGGGTCTCGACCTGCAGTCGCTCGATCCGACGAAGGAGATCAGGAGCCATATCGAGGCGGGCATGGCCGAGGGCGAGAAAGCCATCGCCGAGGGCAAAAACATCTTCGACAATCCGCTGGCCGAGCCTGAATCGGCGCCGCAGATCGCCGCCGAGACGCCTATCGAAACGCCTAGCGCGACGCCTGTCGAGACGCCCGCCGAGACCGCACCGGTGGTGCCCGAGACGCCGCCTGTCGTGACGGCCGAAGCGGCGCCAGTAACGGCGCCCGTGTCGGTACCGGCGCCGGCAGAGGAGCCGGTCCGGGAAAAGCCCGCCAAAGCCGCCGCCGAGTAGGCGCCAATTAGCACTTTGAATTAAGGCGCAAAGGGCGGCATAACGCGCCACTCAATGCCGCGAACCCACCCTTGACCCAGGCGCACGACGGACCCGAAGACGACAAGCCGATGCCGCTGCTCGATCACCTGATCGAGCTGCGCAAACGCCTGATCTATGCCCTGGTGGGCTTCTTTCTCGTCTTCTTCGTCACCTTCTATTTCGCCAAGCCGATCTTCTCGTTCCTGATCCAGCCGGCGGTCCGCGACGGCTACTCCGTCAGCGTCTTCGACATCTTCGAGTTCTTCTTCGTCACCGTGAAGCTCTCGGCCTTCGTGGCGCTGATCATCGGCTTCCCGTTGATCGCCGTGCAGATCTGGCTGTTCGTGGCGCCCGGCCTCTACCGCAAGGAGAAGCGCGCCTTCCTGCCGTTCCTGATCGCCACGCCGTTCATGTTCTATGCCGGCTGCGCGGTCATGTACTATGTCGTGCTGCCCTACGTGATCAACCTGATGCTGGCGCACTACGTGCCGCCCGACATCGAAAAAACGCTGCGCGCCTCGGATTACCTGTCGCGGATCCTGCAGCTTGTCTTTGCCTTCGGCTTCGCCTTCGAGGTGCCGGTGCTGCTCACCCTGCTGGTGCGGGTCGGCATCGTCACCACCGCCGGCCTGCGCTCCAAGCGCCGCTTCGCCATCGTCTTCGCTTTCATCATCGCCGCGGTGCTGACGCCGCCCGATGTCGTGAGCCAGCTCGCGCTCGCCGTGCCGCTGCTCGCCTTCTACGAGATCAGCATCCTGATCGGCAGCTGGATCGAGAAGAAGCAGGCGGAGGAGGACAAGAAGGCCGAGGAAGAAGAGAACAAGGCGGCGGAAACGCCGGGCAGCTAGCGATGCACGACATCCGTTTCATCCGCGACCATCCCGAGGCCTTCGACGCCGGCCTCAAGAAGCGCAACCTGCCGCCGCTCGCGGCCGAGCTGCTGGCGATCGACAAGCGCCGGCGCGCCGCCATCTCCGAAAGCGAGGCGGCGCAGGCCAGGCGCAAGGCGCTCAGCCGCCAGATCGGCATCGCCAAGGCCAAGGGCGAGCCGGCCGAGGCGCTGATGGAGGAGGTCGCCAACCTCGAGGCGAGCCTGAAGAAAGGCGAGGCCGAGGCCCAGCGCCTCGACGAGGAGCTGACGCGCCGCCTCGAAGTGCTGCCCAACCTGCCGTTCGACGACGTGCCCGACGGCACCGACGAGACCGGCAATGTCGAGATCCGCCGGGTCGGCAACCAGCGCAACTTCGCCTTCACGCCCAAGGATCACGTCGTTCTGGGCGAGGCCACGGGCGAAATGGATTTCGCCGCCGCGAGCAAGATCTCCGGCTCCCGCTTCGTGTTCCTGAAGAACCGGCTGGCCAAGCTCGAGCGGGCGATCGCGCAGTTCATGCTCGACCTCCATACCAGCGAAGAGGGCGGCTACACCGAGGTCAACCCGCCCTTCCTGGTGCGCGACAACGCAGCCTATGGCGTGGGCCAGCTGCCGCGCTTCGCCGAGGAAATGTTCCATACCGACAACGGCTTCTGGCTCATTCCCACCGCCGAGGTGCCGCTCACCAACCTGGTGAACGACACGGTGCTGGACGAGAAGGACCTGCCGCTGCGCTTCACCGCCTGGACGCCGTGCTTTCGCTCCGAGGCGGGCGCCGCCGGCAAGGACACGCGCGGCATGATCCGCCAGCACCAGTTTCCCAAGGTCGAGCTGGTCAGCATCACGACGCCCGAGCAGTCCGCCGCCGAGCACGAGCGCATGACCGCTCGCGCCGAGGAGGTGCTGAAGCGCCTCGGCATCGCCTTCCGCACCATCGTGCTGTGCGGCGGCGACATGAGTCCGGCCTCGCGCAAGACCTTCGACATCGAAGTCTGGTTGCCCGGCCAGAACGCCTATCGCGAGATTTCCAGCTGCTCCAACTGCGGCGACTACCAGGCCCGCCGCATGGGCGCGCGCTACCGGCCGAAAGAAGGTAAAGGAACGCGCTTCGTTCATACCTTGAACGGCTCGGGCCTCGCCGTTGGGCGCACCCTGATCGCGGTGCTGGAGAACTACCAGAACGAGGACGGCTCGGTGACGATCCCCGAGGCGCTGCGACCGTACATGGGTGGGCTCGCGACGATCCCCGGTCCTGTGGCCCGCAAGTGAAGCCGGCCGACATCGCCCGCGCGCGCATTCTCGTCACCAACGACGACGGCATCCATGCGCCCGGCCTGGAGGCGCTGATCGAGATCGCCAGCCAGCTTTCGAGCGATGTCTGGGTGGTGGCGCCCGAGGTCAACCAGAGCGGCGCCGGCCACTCGCTGTCGCTGTCGCGGCCGATTCGCTGCCGCGAGGTGAGCGAGGCCAAGTTCGCGCTCGAAGGCACGCCGACCGACTGCGTGCTGTTTGCCGTCAAGCACCTGCTGAAGGACCGCAAGCCCGACATCGTCATGTCGGGCATCAACCGCGGCACCAACATCGCCGACGACGTCACCTATTCGGGCACCGTCGCCGCCGCCATGGAAGGCTGCCTGCTCGGCCTGCCCTCGCTCGCCTTCAGTCAGGCCTACAGCCCCGACCATCCGGTGAAATGGGGCACCGCCACGCACCACGGCGCCGCCGTGGTGCGCCGCGTGTTCGACACCGACTGGCCGCGCAACGTGCTGGTCAACATCAACTTCCCCGACGTGGTGGCGGGTTCGGTCAAGGGCGTGCGGGTCACGCACCAGGGCACGCGCGGCTTCGGCGGCTACATCGTCGAGCGCCGCGATCCGCGCGGCGGCACCTACTACTGGATCGGCTACCAGCCGCAGGAAAGCGAGATCGACGAGGCGAGCGACATCGCCGCCATCCGCTCCGGCCACATCTCGGTGACGCCGCTGCATCTGGACCTCACGCATGAGGGCATGCGCCGCAAGCTCGGCGCCCAGTTCGAGGCGGCCCCATCCGAGACCGAGTGAGGCGGGCCGGCCGTGAACGTCCCGGCCCTGCAACGCCTGCTCGCCGAGCTGCGCAGTTCGGGCATCGCCGACGAGAAGGTCTTGGGCGCCATCGCCGCGGTCGACCGCGAGCGCTTCGTCTCGCCGACCTTTGCCGAGCGCGCCTGGGACAACACCGCGCTGCCCATCGCCTTCGGCCAGACCATCAGCCAGCCGCTGGTCGTGGCCGCCATGACCGAGGCGCTGCGCGTCGGCCCGCGCATGAAGGTGCTCGAGGTCGGCACCGGCTCGGGCTACCAGGCCGCCGTGCTCGCCAAGCTGGCGCGCCGCGTCTACACCGTCGAGCGCTACAAGCCCTTGTCCAAGGAAGCCGAGCGGCTGCTGATCGAACTCGGCATCTTCAACGTCGTGTTCGATGTCGGCGACGGCAGCAAGGGCTGGCCGGGCCAGGCGCCGTTCGACCGCATCATCGTCACCGCCGCCGCCGACGAGCGCCCGCAGGCGCTGATCGACCAGCTCGCCGTGGGCGGCATCCTGATCGTGCCAGTCGGCCGCGATCCCACCGCGCAAGTCGTCGAGCGCATCGTCAAGAGCGAGAGCGGGCTGAAGCGCGACACGCTGATGCCGGTGCGCTTCGTGCCGCTGGTGACCGGAGCGCTGCCGGTGCTGGGGCAGGGCTAGTCTTGCCGGAGCGCGGACCTCCAGGTCCGCTCATGAATCATGAGGCGGGCCTGGAGGCCCGCGGTCCCGGAAGAACATGAGCGCTCCCAGGAAATCGTCCTTGGCCCGATTCCCGCCGGAATCGTCCTGCAGTAGAATAGGCCCATGAAAAGAGCCCTTCGCTACCCCTCGCGATGGGCGGGCTGCTGGCGCACGCTGGGTATAACCGCGGTGCTATCGGTCGCGCTCGGCGCTTGCTCGAACTTCTATGGCGCCCGCGATGGCACCATCGAATATCCAGGCTCCGGCGCCGGTCCGGCCGCCGCCGCCGTCTATGTCGTGAAGGACAGGGACACCGTCGAAAGCGTGTCCCAGCGCTACGGCGTGCCGGTGCAGACCATCATCGATCGCAATCGGCTGATCCCGCCCTACACGCTGCGCCCGGGCCAGTCGCTCCAGCTGCCCAGCGCCCGCTTCGTGCCCGATGCCACCGGCGGCCCGACCACGGCCACGGCGACCGCGCCCGGGCCGGTCAAGCGCGAGACCCTGCCGCCGCCCGGACAGAGCGAACCGCCGCGCTCGGCCGCACCGCCGGCGGCCGGCCAGCCGACGCCGCTCAGCCCGGCCGCGGCGGAAGCGGCTTCGAGCGTCACCGTGCCGGCAACGCCGCCGCCGCGCATGGCCTGGCCACTCAAGGGCAAGATCCTGGTTCCCTACGGCGCCTCCACCGGCGGACAGAAGAATGACGGCATCGACATCCAGGCCGAGCCCGGCGCGCCGGTGAAGGCGGCCGACGGCGGCACCGTCGTCTATGTCGGCAGCGAGGTGGCCCATCTCGGCAACCTGGTGCTGGTCCAGAACCCCGGCGGCTACATCACCGCCTACGGCAACAACGACGAGGTGCTGGTCAAGAAGGGCGAGACGGTGAAGAAAGGCGAGACCATCGCCAAGGCCGGCAGTTCGGGCGGCGCGGCCAGCCCACGTCTGCACTTCGAAGTGCGCCGCGGCGGCAGCCGCACCATCGATCCGACGACGGTGTTGCCGCCGCAATAGTCATCGCTGGGAGCGCGCCACTCCAGTGGCGCGTTCATGAGAAGACGCGCCACTGGAGTGGCGCGCCCCCAGCTAGACGACCTTCCCATCCAGCTTGTACGCCCCCTTGCGGTCCTCGATCTCGAGCACCCAGAGATCGGGATCGCGCGCGACCTGGCGGGCGATGTAGGCGTCGGCGTCGGCCTCCGCCACCGGCGTGGGTCCGGTGCCGCGGCTCCAGGCGGGTTCGTCGTCGAGCGTGCTCGCCTGGGTGTAGACGGTGACGCCGGCCTCGAAGCGGTTGAGCTTCAGCAGCACCGTGCCGGCATCGGGATCGCCGCGCCGCACCACGGTGGCCGGAATGAACGCGCGATCGCAGAGCCGCACTTGCGCGCTCACCCACAGCCCGGTGTTGAGACCCATCACCATCGTATAGCTTTTTACGCCAACGCGTCGTCCAGTCCATCGAACACCGCCCGGGCGCCGCGCCAGCGAAAGCGTACGCAGGCGAAGGGCAGCGCCTGCAGGGCCGCATCGTCGCGGTCGGAGAGCGACGCGGGCGCCACCAGGATCGGCCGCACGTCGGGGCCGCCGCGCGCCGAGGCGAGCGACAGCGAGCCCACCGCCATCGCAAGCTCCTCGGGCCGGCCGTCGGCCACCAG
>JABCYT010000187.1 GCA_013290035.1 Alphaproteobacteria bacterium | reverse complement strand
TCCTGCCAAAATCCGCCCGCTGGATTCGTCAACGATATCAGGCGCCTGAGGCGGCGCGGGTTCGCACCGGTTCGGTGGGAGGAGGCTGGGCGGAAACCGGCGGAAACCGGCGGAAGCTCCCTGAAGTGATGGATACCGATGCATTTCGTGCAGGTGGCATGGGAGTTGCTGCAATGCAGTACGGGCGAGACCACGCAGGGAGACAGGATGGAAATCGGCGTCTTCATTCCCATCGGGAACAACGGCTGGCTGATCTCCTCGACGTCGCCGCAATACACGCCGAGCTTCGATCTCAACCGCGAGGTCGTGCTGCGGGCCGAGCGCTACGGTTTCGACTTCGCCTTGTCGATGATCAAGCTGCGCGGCTTCGGCGGCAAGTCGCGCTACTGGGACGACAATCTCGAGTCCTTCACCCTGATGGCGGGCCTGGCCTCGATCACCAGCCGCATCGAGCTCTATGCCACGGTTGCCGTGCTCACCATGCCGCCCCCGCTGACGGCGCGCATGGCGATGACCATCGATTCGATCTCGCACGGCCGCTTCGGCGTGAACCTGGTCACCGGCTGGCAGAAGGCCGAGTACGACCAGATGGGCATTTGGCCGGGTGACGAGCACTTCAAGCACCGCTACGAGGCGCTCGACGAGTACGCCACCGTGATGTCGGAGCTATGGGCCTGCGGCCAATCCGACCTCAAGGGCAAGTATTACACCATGAACGACTGCCGGCTGGGACCGCTGCCGTCGCGGCCGATCCCCATGATCTGCGCCGGCACCAGCGATGCCGGCATGGCATTCGCGGCCAAGCATTGCGCTTACAATTTCTGCAGCGGCAACGGCCAGATGAACGATCCGCGCGACTGCGCCGATTCGGTGGCGCGGCTGAGGGCCTGCACGACGGCCGCCGGGACCGACACCAAGGCGCTGGCGCTCACCATGATCATTGCCGACGAGACCGACGAGGCGGCGATGGCCAAGTGGGAGCACTACAAGGCAGGCGTCGATCTCGATGCGCTGAGCTGGAGCCGCGCCCAGGCCGGCGCGGACAAGTACGCCGCCGACAATTCCACGGCCGGCCGCATCCGCCGGCGCGAGCCCCTGCCCAACAGCGGCTCGCGGCTGATCGGCTCCTACGCCACCGTGGCGCGCCTGCTCGACGAGATGTCGGAGATCGACGGCCTGGCGGGCGTCATGCTGACCTTCGACGATTTCGTCATCGGCGTCGAACAGTTCGGCCAGCGCATCCAGCCCCTGATGCGCAGCCGGCGGAAGCTCGCCGCGGCGGCGTGACGTGGACGCCTTGGCGCACGATCCCGTCGAGGGCGCCGCCGCGCCGGCCCACGCAAGGCCACAGCTCGACCTCGAGCTGATAAACATCCGCAAGCGCTACGGCGACTTCACCGCCGTCGACGGCGTCTCGCTGAAGGTGAGCAAGGGCCAGTTCGTCTGCCTGCTGGGCCCGTCGGGCTGCGGCAAGACCACGACCTTGCGCTGCATTGCAGGCCTCGAGGAGCCGGACGGCGGCGACGTCCTGATCGGCGGCAAGGAGGCGACCCGCGACCCGCCATGGCAGCGCGACATCGCCATGATGTTCCAGGACTTCGCGTTGTTCCCGCACATGACCGTGGCCAAGCAGGTGGGCTTCGGCCTCGAGATGCTGAAGAAGCCCAGGGCCGAGATCGCGCAACGGGTCCAGCATATCCTGAAATCCTTCGAGATCGACGGTCTCGCCGACCGCAAGCCCGCCAGCCTGTCGGGCGGTCAGCGCCAGAGGGTGGCGCTGGCGCGCGCCATGATCACCGAGCCTCGTATCCTGCTGCTCGACGAGCCGATCGGCGCGCTCGACTATTCGCTGCGCGAGACCGTGATGCTGGAGCTGAAGCTCTTGCAGCAGCGCACCGGCATCTCCTTCATCTGGGTGACGCACGACCAGAACGAGGCCTTCTCCCTGGGCGATCTGGTCGTGGTCATGAACCATGCGCGCATCGAGCAGCAGGGCCCGCCGGAGGAGATCCTGCAGCGCCCGGCGACCGCCTTCGTCGCGGGCTTCGTGCAGGGCAACAACGTCTTTCGCGGCCGCGTGAAGGAGGTGCTGGCCGGCATGCTCCGGATCGAAACGCCGGTCGGCATGTTTCTCGTGCCGTGGGTCGCCCCGCCGCCCATGCTGGGCAGCGAGGTGTCCTTCTCGGTGCGCGCCGAGCAACTCACCGACGCGCTGTCGGAACGGCACGTCAATCGCCTGTCGGCGGTGTGTACGGCGGTCGAATATTTCGGGGCCGTTCGCCGCCACGTCTTCGAGCGTTCGGACGGCGAGGTCCTGAAATACGATCAGTTCGGCGCCCACGCCGCGCGCATCGTGCCGGGCCAGCGGACGGTGCTGGGTTGGCCGGCGGAGGCCGCGGTCCTGCATGCCGGGGCCGGCCAATGAGCACCATCCGCATCCGCTCGCCCGCCAGCTATTGGCTGGCCGTTCCCGCAGCGGCCTGGATGCTGGGCGTCGTCGTGGTGCCGATCGTGCTGCTGGTCTGGGTCTCGTTCTGGGGCGGCCGCGCCTTCTCGACGGCAAGCCCGCTCACCTTCGACAACTATGCGCGGTTCTTCGCCAACCAGACCTACCTGAAGCTCGCGCTGAGCACGATCGTCCATACGGCGACGTTGATGGCGGTCACCGGCGTGCTGGGCTACTGCATCGCCTATTTCCTGGTGATGAAGGTCAGGAGTCCGGGCTGGCGGCTGGCGCTGTTCCTGGCCTTCGTCGTCCCGTTCTGGACCAGCACCTTGATCCGCGCCATCGCCTGGGTGCCGTTCCTGGGCGTCAACGGCGTGATCAACCAGACCCTGATGTTCGTCGGCGCCACCCAGTCGCCGATCGAGGCGTTCCTCTATTCGCGCACCGGCATCACCATGGCGCAGGTCTCGCTCTACACCATGCTGGCGGCCGGCCCCGTGGTCTACATGCTGAACGCCATCGCGCCCCAGCTGCGCGAGGCGGCGATGACGCTCAAGGCCACGCCGTTCACGGTGTTCCGTCGCATCGTCTTTCCGCTCACCCTGCCGGGCGTGGTGATCGGTCAGGTGCTGGTCTTTCTCAACGTCATGTCCGACTTCGCCACCGTCGCCACCATCGGCGGCAACAAGCACGCGCTGCTCTCCAATCTCGTCCTGCTTTTCTACGAAGGCTCGCAGATCCGCGCCGCTTCGGTGGTCGCGGTGCTCTTGATGATCTGCATGCTGGTGGGTGTCGTCATCGCGCTGCGCGTCGTCGACATCCGCCGGCTTGGGGCCGAGCGATGATCGGCTGGAAGGGACGCCTCAGCCTGACCGGCTGGATCCTGGGCGCCATCACGCTGGTCTTCCTCGCCTACCAATGGCTGCCGATCTTCACGCTGGGCCTGTTGTCCTTCAGCGGCCCGACCGGCGGCACGACATTTCCAATGAACGGCACGTCGCTTCATTGGTACGAGGAGCTGTGGCGCGCCACCGTCATGAACGATTTCAAGCCGCCGCTGGTGCGCTCCTCGCTGCTGGCGCTCGCCTGCTCGGCCACCACCATCGTGCTTTCGGTGATGGCGGCGCAGGCCATGCGCGGCCAGTTCCGCGGCAACGGCTGGTTCTTCTACCTGATGCTTCTGGGCATCATGGCGCCCGGCATCCTGGTGGGCTTCGGCTTTGCCATCATGATGCGGCTGATGGGCGTCGAGCTGTCGTGGGACACCACGACCTTCCTGGTCCAGGTCTCGTGGACCCTGCCGTTCGGCTTCCTGACCATGCTCGCGGTGTTCAATCGCTTCGACAAGAAGGTCGAGGAGGCGGCGCTGACCCTGGGCGCCTCGCGCCTGACGGCCTTCCGCCGCATCACCCTGCCGCTCGTCCTGCCCGGCGTGATCGGCGCCGGCCTGTTCGGCTTTTCGCTCTCCTACGATGAATACGCCCGCAGCATGTTCACGACCGGCCCCGACGCCACCCTGCCGCTCGCCGTCATGGCCCAGCTCGACCGCCAGCTCACGCCCGAGATCTATGCCGTCGGCACCACCACCACCTTCTTCTCTCTCATCGCCGTGCTGTTCTTCACCCTGGCCTTCTGGGCCATGCGGCGATCGACAAGCCTCAGAAGATCCTCAAGCGCATAGGAGACAGGACATGCTGATCAGACGCCGCCACCTGCTGGCCGCTGCCGGCGCTTCGACCTTGGCCGCACCGGCGCTCATCCGTCCGGCCCACGCCCAGGCCAAACAGATCAACCTCGCCGGCGCCAGCTACGACATGCGCGACGCCATCTTGGGCGAGTTTGCCAAGCGCACCGGCATCACGCCCAGGCCGTTCGTCAATCCCTCGACCCAGGTGCGGGTCGATCGCCTGCGCACCGCGCCGGTCGACTGCGTGCTGCTCGATGCGCCGTTCGCGGCCTACGCCAACAGCGAGAAGCTGTTGCAGCCGATCGACATCTCGCGGCTGCCCAACTGGTCGAAGCTCAACGCGCTGCTGAAGGACGGCCGCGCCACGCCGACCGCGCCGCTGGGCTACGGCGCCAATCCCGGCCGCATGATGTATCTCGACGAGGCGCGCACCAAGGTGTCGTTCGCGCCGATGTTCTTCCAGATGGATTCGATCGGCTACAACGCCGGCAAGATCCCGGCCGAGAACAACACGCTCTCCTGGGGCGAGCTGTTCAATCCCAAATGGCGCGGCAAGGTGGCGATGTTCGGCATCGACTGGCTGGGCATGCTGAACGCCGCCATGGGCATGCGTGCGTTGGGCCTGCTCGATCCGAAAGACATCAGCAACATGAGCGAGAAGGAGGTCGACACCGTCGTGGCCTTCCTCAAGGAGAAGAAGAAGGAAGGCCACTTCCGCGCCATGTGGAAGGCCTATGGCGAGCTGGTCAACCTGATGGCCTCGGAAGAGGTGTGGATCGCCGACGCCTGGTGGCCGGTGGTCGTCGAGGTCGCGAGCAAGGGTATTCCCATGCACTACGCGGTCGCCAAGGAGGGCTATCGCGCCTGGTGCAACGGCTACGGCATCGCCGCCGAGACCAAGAACCTCGACGCCTGCTACGAATGGCTGAACTACTGGATGGAAGGCTATCCCGGCGCCCGCCAGTCGGAGATCGGCTATTTCTCGACCGTCAACAATTACGAGAAATACCTCGATCCCAAGCTGGTGAAGGAGGTCTATGGCGGCGAGGGCCGCGACGGCGGCTCGCTGGCCGACCGCGCCGAGCGCGTCTTCGTCTGGAACACGCGGCCCAAGAACCTCGAATACTACACGGAGAAATGGAACGAATTTTTAGCCGCTTGAGATAGCGCCTCATTGTCATCCTGAGCGCAGCGAAGGCATGCGATCCTTCGCTGCGCTCAGGATGACAAACTCCCATGACACTCATACGGGACAGCCTTTAGTCTCGGCGGGCATGACCCGCCCGCTCACCCTGCTGCTCTCCGCCCATGCGCTCAAAACGTGGGGCTCCCGCATCGAGGCCGCCGTTCCCGCGGGTGGCCTCTCCTTCCGCACGGCTGAAGAGGCGCTGGCGGCCGACGGCCCCTGCGAGGCCGACATCGCCTTCATGACCCGCGAGGTCACCGGCCGCTCGAGCAAGGACAATCCGACACCCGAGCTGAAAGGCTTCGAGACCGTGCTGCGCAAGTCGCCCGGCCTCAAATGGCTGCAGATCCACCCGGCCGGCGCCGAGCGGCCGCTCTATCGCGAATTGCGCGGACGCGGCGTCAAGGTGACGACCGCCTCGGGGGCCACGGCGGTCACCGTCTCCCACAGCACCCTGGGCGCCCTCATCGCGCTCAACCGCCGCTTCCCGCTGCTGGCCGATGCCCAGCGCCGGCACGCCTGGGAGCCCAGGCTGGGCGAGCGTTCACCGCGCGACCTCAAGGGCCAGTGCGCGGTGATCGTGGGTCTCGGTCCGATCGGGCGCAACATCGCGGCCCTGTTGAAGATGCTGGGCATGAGCGTGGTCGGCGCGCGGCGCAGCGCAGAGGCGGTCGAGCCCTGCGACCGCACGATCGCCTATGGGCAGCTCCTGGACGTGCTGCCCAAAGCCGACTGGCTGATCCTGTGCTGCCCGGCCTCGCCGCTGACGCGCGGCATCGCCAATGCGGCGGCCTTCGCCGCCATGCCGGCCGGCAGCCATTTCATCAACGTCGCCCGCGGCGAGATCGCGGTAGAGCGTGACGTGATCTCAGCCCTTAAAAGCGGCCATCTGGCCGGCGCCTATCTCGATGTCGTCGAGCGCGAGCCGCTCGATCCCGCCTCACCGCTGTGGGACATGCCCAACGTCATCGTCTCGCCGCACACCGCCAGCCACTCGCTCGGCCAGAACGAGGCGATCTTCGACATCTTCCTCGACAATCTCGCGCGCTTTCGCGGCGGCCTCGGGCTGCGCAACGATGTCGACAACCTGGCCTAGTGCGCCAGCGCGACCACGCAGACGCCGATCCAGATCACGATGGCGACGGCCAGCGGCAGGTCGGTCAGCACGGCATCGGTCGGCGATTCGCCGCCGTCGAGGTGCTCGACGACGTACCAGTAGCGATAGAGGCCGAAGATCACCAACGGGATGGTCCATACCAGCCGGGCATTGGCCGACATCACGAACAGGCTGTAGAAGATCAGCGCCCCGGTGGCGGACATCTCGGCGTAGCGGTCGATCAGCTCGACCGAATACATGCGCAGCACCTCGCGGCTTTCGATGCCGCTGTTGGCGAGTTCCTGGCGGCGCTTGATGGCGGCGAGATAGAGCGCCAGGCAGAGC
>JABCYT010000186.1 GCA_013290035.1 Alphaproteobacteria bacterium | reverse complement strand
TATGAATGCGCCTGCGGCCGGTTCATCTCGATCGGCTCGATCGAGCCGCAATTCTACACGCTGTTGCGCCAGCACGCCGGGCTGACGGATGCCGACTTCGATTCCCAGATGGATCGCAAGGCGTGGCCCGCGCTCAAGCAAAGACTGGTGGGGGTATTCAAGAGCAAGACCCGCGACGATTGGTGCGCGATCATGGAGGGCACCGACATCTGCTTCGCGCCCGTCCTCACCATGAAGGAAGCCTCGCAGCATCCGCACGCCAAGGCGCGCGGCGCCTATGTCGACGTCTCGGGCTTCCCGCAGCCCGCCGCCGCGCCGCGCTTCTCGCGCACCAAGGAAAGCGTCAAGGGCCCTGCCGCCAAGCGCGGCCAGCATACCGACGAGATCCTGGGCGAGAAGGGCTTCTCGACCAAGGAGATCGGCGAGCTCAAGGCAGCAGGGATCGTCGGGCCGCAATGACGGCGCGGCGATGATCCGCGCCTTCGAACTGGCGGTTCGTCAACTGGGCGACCCGAAGCTGCGCGGCATCGTCTGGTGGTCGCTGCTGGTCAGCCTGGTGCTGCAGGTCGGCATCGCCGCGCTGGCGTGGTGGGGTTTGAAATCGCTTGCCCATTTCCAATGGCAATGGGTCAACGACGCCATCGTCTGGCTGAGTGGCGCCGGCGTGATCGTGCTGGCGCTGATGCTGTTTCCGGCAAGCTTCGGCATCGTGATCTCGATCTTCATGGAAAGGATCGCCGACATCGTCGAGGCCCAGCACTATCCGCAGCTCGGGCCGGCGCGCGGCATTCCGATCTGGACCGGCATCTGGACCGGCGTCGTGTTCCTGCTGGCCGTCGTGGCGCTCAACCTCGTGATGCTGCCGTTCTATATTTTGGCGCTCTTCGTCGCCGGTCTCGGCGCGGTGCTGTTCTATGCCGTCAACGGCTGGCTGACCGGGCGCGTCTACTACGAGCAGGTGGCGCTGCGTCGCTTGCGCCCGGCCGAGGTCAAGGCGTGGCGCCGCGCCAATTCGGGCGTGCTGTGGCTCACCGGCATCGTCATCGTTTTCTTAGGGACCATCCCGGTCCTGAACCTGATCGTGCCGGTGCTGGGCGTGGCGGCGATGGTGCATGTGGCACAAACGCTCAAGCCGCCCCTGGCGCCGGGCCGACCCTTTAATCCACCGGCGGGTGCGCGTTAGAGTGAGCGCATGAAACCGGCTTTCGGGGCTCTCGCGCTCATCCTTCTGCTCGGCGGTTGTGTCACCGACTCCGGCCCGCAATATTCCCTGACGGGCGGCGAGAAGGGCGTCTTCACCTCGCGCAATGCCGGCACGCCGATCCCGCTCGACCGCATCAAGGGCCTCGACGAAGCGCAGCTCGCGGCGATGTTCGGCACCGGCCTGCTCGATCGCAAGGACGATCCCGCCCGCGCGATGCGTTACCAGTCCGACGCCTGCAGCCTGTTCGTCTATCTCTACCGTCGGGACGGCACCGCCTGGAAGGCCGAGTATGCCGATGCCTACGACCTGCAGTTGCGGCCGTTGCCGGTCGACCAGTGCGCCGGTTCCGTCGCGGCGCAGAAGAAGCGCGTCGCCTGACCGGCTAGGGCCGCAGGCTCTTTACAAGAAGATCCACGGTCTCGCGGGTGGACTTGGCCCGCGCCGACTCGTCGTAGGCCATGGTGTAGCCCTGACCGTCCTTGAGACAGGTCCGAAAGGCATTGGGATCCATCGGCGCTTCCTGGCCGCTGATGAGGAGAGCGGGCCGGGATGGCCCCAGCAGAAGGTACGGACATTTTCGCGTGCTGGGGTATTGCGGATAGAAGCGCGCAGCACCCAGGCTAGAAACCGTCCAGGCGTGATACGCGCCCGGATAGATCGAGACGTCGATGGGCGGCGTGGCACCCGCGCTTCTGGCGTAGGCGAGATACTCCTCAGGCTTTGCGACCGGCAGGTTGTCGTCCTTCTCGCCCAACAGCATCAGGATCGGCGCGCCCGTATAGACCCCGGGCCCCGCTGCGGCGCCATAGTCGCCCGCCGGATAGTAGGAGACGTGGGCGGCAAACCGGTTTTGTCCCGGCGCGAGCGCGGCGCGCAACCACTCGAAGGCGGCAAGATGCGCGACCTCGCCACCGAACGAGAAACCGACGATGGCGATCCGGCTGGCATCGATTCTCGGATCTCCGGCCAGCAGACGCAGCGCTGAATAGGCCTCGGCAACCGCCGACGCCCATGGCGGACCACCATTCGAACCAGTCGCCGAGCCCTGGCGCATGCTTCGCGCCGTGGGGCTGTCATAGGTCAGGGTGGCGAAGCCGGCTTTGCGGAATTCGGCGGCGTGCCAGCCTTCGTTCGACTCCCCATAGCCGCCAAGGCCGTGCACGATCACGACGGCGGGATAGCGATCCCGCGCCTCGGCGGGAAAGCTCAGCGTCGCAGCGATGGAGACCTCGGTGGTCGCCGCCTCGCGCGCGACGAGCTGGCGAAAGTCCCCATAGCTGCCGGATCGGAGCATCACCGTCTCGGCGTTGACCTGTGCGGTCGATGCGGCGACGACAAGGGCAGTCACCGCCGCGAGCAGGCGCCGGGGCATCTCAGTGACACCCAAGGCAGGTAAGCGGCACTCTCGCCGCCGGATCGGCGCGGCGAAGGGCTGCGTTCTTGGCATAGGGCGTGTCCGCCAGCTCGCTCGTCATGCGGTCGAGATAGGGACCGGCCTTGGCAACATCGCCGAGCTGCAGCCAGCTGTCGGCCAGCGCGCCCAGCAGCTCGCCACGGCCGTGCTGAGACAGTTTACTCCACCACGGCGTGCTGGTCGTCACCACGAACTCGAAGTCGCCGATGGCCGTTCTGGTCATCCGGTCCGCTTCGGGGCGGTTGAACGGCCGCATGCCACGCGCGAACGGCAAAAGACCGGCGGCCCGCGGGATGCGGACAGCGATGTTGTCCGGTGCCAGCGACACGGCGCGATCCATATCCGCTATCGCTTGCGCCATGAGGGCCTGGCCTTCAGCGGTCGCACCGCGCTGGAACGCCTGGCCAGCCAGGAACAAGCGTCCATCGCCCCGCCACACCAGTGCCTCGGCGTGGTTTGGATCGGTCGACAGCGTATCGTCGATCAGCTTCATGGCGCGGTCGAACGCCGCCTGATCGCCGTCCATGCCGGCGAACATGTCCTCGCGCACCTTGAAATCGAAGCGCTGCTGGGCGAGGGCCGCGAGACTGGCCGACAGCGCCAGCACGAGAAGGACGATCAGGCGCATGGGGCGACCTCCATCGCGCGACGGGCGCGGCGCAGCAGGTTGGCGAGCCAGCCGATGCCGATGCCCGCGACCATGCCGCCGACTGCGCCGGAGACATGGATCCATAGCGGTTCGGCGCGCAGGGCCGGCAGCACGCCGAACAGCACGCCCATCGCATAGCGCACGGCGAAGATCGAGACGCCGAAGCCAAGCGCGAACCAGCCGCCGGCGATTTCCAGCTTGCCGTCCCCGGGACGCAGCCGCACCGGCCGGTTCTGGCCCGAAGCCCAGCCCAGCGGCAGAAAGGCCAGCAGCGCCAACCCCCAGCCGGTCGCCGCCGCGGCCGGGTCGACCGATTGCGCGATCCCGCCCAGCGATGTGGCGAGGCCGACGGCGGGCAGGATGGCGAGGCGCCACGCGGGGATGACACGCGGCTGCAGGCCCTGCACGCCGAGCCACAGAATGAAGGCCATCAGCGGCCAGACCCACAACGGCGTGTTGGCAACGATTTGAAAGAAAGATGGCATGTCGGTTCCCACAGGATGCAATCACGACGGCGTGGGCAGGATCGGCGCACTGCCCCCCACGTTCCATCGTCCTTGCGCAGAATCGCTGGCCTTTTTCGCGATCTGCCGGGATCATCGTTCCACGATGCGCGAATGGACCCCTGTCAGAACGATTCCCTATCACCTGCCATGGGTCCTGGGGATCGCCATCGTCATGGCCGTGACCGGCCCGTTCGGCAGCTACGAGACGATGGGGCTGGGCAAGCGCCTGCTCTATTTCACCATCATTGGCGTCCTGTCCTGGGGGATGGTGATCGGCTGCATCGTCGCGCTGCGCCAGATCGAGGCGTTCAACCGCAGGCCGATCGTCATTCGCATGGCGCTGGCCGGAATCCTGGCGGCGATGCCGATGACGGCCGCAATCATCGTCGTCCATGACTGGCTGGTGTGGCCAACCCCCTGGCGCGCCTTTCCCTACATATTTCCGCAAACGGCGTTCCTGGCGGTGGTCATCTCCGTCCTGGTGGGCCTGTTCGTCGAGCGACGCCTACATGCCGAAGCAGACTCCGAGCGCGCCCGCGTCGCTGAAGCGCCTGCCCCCGCCTTCGGCGTAGAGCCCGTCGCACCCGACTTCTTCCGCCGCGTGCCGCCGGCGCTGGGCCGCGATCTTCTAGCCCTGGAGATGGAGGACCATTACCTCCGCATCCACACCGCGCTGGGCAGCGATCTCATCCTGCTGCGCCTGCGCGATGCGCTGGCCGAGCTCGGACCGACGCACGGCCAGCAAGTGCACCGCTCGTGGTGGGTGGCCGGCGGCGCAATCGCTTCGGTCGAGCGCAACGCCGGTCGCCCTGTCCTGGTGTTGCGCAACGGGCTGCACGTACCGGTCAGCAAGACCTTTCGCGACCAGGTCAAGCAGGCGGGATGGCTCGATTGACCCGGATCGGAATAGGCATACTGGGTGCGGGCGCGATGGGAACGGCGCATGCGGCCGCCTATGCCGGGATCGCCGAAGCGACGGTCGTCGGCGTGTTCTCCCGCGATCGGGCGCGCGCCCGCTCGGCCGCCGCGATCTGCAACGCGGAGCCTTTCAGCGACGCCGCCGCCTTGATGGAAAATGCCGCTGTGGACGCGATCGACGTCTGCCTGCCGAGTGCCGTTCACCACACTTTCGTCGTTCCGGCACTCGACGCAGGCAAGCACGTATTTTGCGAGACGCCGCTGGCGGTTCGGCTGGACGCGGCTCGGCAGATGCTCGCGGCGGCGCGCCGTGCCGACCGGCTGCTGCAGGTCGGCCTGCTCGTCCGCTCGTTGGCCGCCTATGCCCATATCAAGGCGATGGTGTCCTCGGGCGAGCACGGACGGCTGCTGAGCGTCGCGACCTCGCGGCTCGGGTCGTACCTTCACCGAGATGCGCCCGACCACAAAGCCCACTACAGCGATCCCGCCACCGAGTTGATGACCTTCGACTTCGATTTCATCCAATGGGTGATGGGCCCGCCGGCTCGTCTGTCGGCCAGCGCCGCACGAACCAACGCGGGCATCGCTGGTGAGATCTCGGTCCTGCTGAGCTACCAGGACGGCCGTCACGCCACCGTCGTCGCGAGTGGCCTGATGCCGCCGGGTTTTCCTTTTACCGTCGGCTTTCGCGCGCTGTTCGAAGGAGCGGCCTTCGAGCATCAGGCCATCTTCGAGAACGGCCCGCCGAAAAGCACCTTCACGATTCTCGCGGGCAATGCCCGGCCGCAGCCCGTGGCGACGGCGGCGCGCGATCCCTATCAGGCCGAACTTCAGCGCTTCGTGGATTGCATCCGTGGCCGGGCCGACCCCGAGCTTCTCGACGCCGAACGGGCCATCGAAGCCCTGGCTCTATCCGCCGCCACGCAACGCGCCCTGGATGAAGGTCGCTCGATCGCGATCGGCTAGCGGCCGCCGCGATCCTCGCGCCACAGATCGAGCTTCTCCTGCACCGGCCGGTCGGAGAAGGAGAACAGCACTGATTCGCTCTTGGCCTTGTGCACGACCTTGGCCCAGCTCGGCACGACGAAATGGTCGCGCTTCTTCCAGCGGAAGGTCTGCTCGCCGATCACGCTCTCGCCCTCGCCCTCGACCACGGAGAAGATCGTGCCGTCGGTGCTGCGATAGGGCGCGGTCGCAAAGCCATTGGGCAGGAGCTGCATGAAGGTGCCCATGGTGGCGATCGGTGCGCCGCCGCTCGCCGGGTTCACATAGCGCAGCTTGTAGCCGTGGCAGGCGTCGGGCGGCCCGGCCTTGGCAAGACCCTGCAGGGCCTCGCGCGTGCGGGCATAGGGATAGTTGAAAATGGGCGAGGTCTGGCGCGCGGGCTTCCAGTCGACCGGCAGCAGGCCGCTGGCATACTTGGCGTCGGACGTGCCTTCGGGCGCCGTGACGACCTGTTCGTCGCTCTCGCCGTTCTCGGCGAAGCCCGCGTTGAACATCGCCACCATCGGAATGTCGAGCCCGTCCAGCCACACCATCGGTTTCTGCGAATCGTTGCCGTGGTCGTGCCAGGTCCAGGTCGGCGTGATGACGAAATCGCCCTCGCGCATGATGGTGCGTTCGCCGTCGACGGCGGTGTAGGCGCCCTCGCCCTCGACGATGAAGCGCAGCGCCGACTGGGTGTGGCGGTGGCTGGGCGCCACCTCGCCCGGCAGGATGAGCTGCAAGCCGGCATAGAGCGAGGGCGTGATGCAGGCGCTACCCGGCATCGCCGGATTCTCCAGGATCAGCACGCGCCGCACCGCCTCCTTGGCGGTGATCAGCGAGCCCGATTCCATCAGGAACGGCCGCACCTTGTCGTAGTCCCAATGAGCCGGCTGGTATTTCGGCGCCGGCGCGGGCGGCACGAGCTGGTGCAGCGATTCCCACAGCGGCGCCATCGAAAGCTCGCCGATGCGCTCGTAGAAATCGCGGCGCGCGTTGTTGCGGGTGGCGGGCGAAGCCATGACTACTCCGCGGCGGCGCGCAGGGGAACGCCCAGCCGCGCCGCAGCGCGCGACCGGCAGGCCGCGGCGAAGGCGTCGA
>JABCYT010000185.1 GCA_013290035.1 Alphaproteobacteria bacterium | reverse complement strand
TTCACATGGAGCGCGTTCAGGATGTTCGGCAGGTCGGCGTCGAAGCGCACGTCGACGACCGCGCCCGTGATCTGGGTGATCGTGCCGATGTTGTTGGTGGCCATGAGACGGATCCCTTTCCTTCGATTGCGCGGCAGCCGGCCTAGATGGCCTCGGCGCCCGAGATGATCTCGATGAGTTCCTTGGTGATGGAGGCCTGACGCGAGCGGTTCATCTGCAAGGTCAGTTTCTTGATCACGTCGCCCGCGTTGCGCGACGCGTTGTCCATTGCCGTCATCTGCGAGCCGAAGAAGCTCGCTGCGTTCTCCAGCAGCACGCGGAAGATCTGGACGGTGAGGTTGCGCGGTAGCAGGTCGGCGAGGATGTCCGCCTCGTCCGGCTCGAACTCGTAGACCGCGCCGCTCGCAGTTGCGGGCGCCGTGGTGGCGGCCTCGGGCGCCGGCGGGGGAATGAGCTGCTGGTGCGTGACGATCTGGGTCATCGCCGACTTGAAGCGATTGAAGATCACCGAGGCGACATCGAACTCGCCGGCCGCGAACATCTCCATGACCCGGGCCGTCACCTTCTGCGCGTCGGCGAACGACAGGCGCGGCCGGCCAAGGTCGGTGATCGTCTCGATTATGTGGCTGCCAAAGTCGCGCCGCAGCTGGTCTCGGCCCTTGCGCCCGACCGCCAGCACCTTGACCGTCTTGCCTTCGGCCACCAGCGTACGGATGGTCCGCCGCGCCTCGCGCACGATCGAGCTGTTGAAGGCGCCGCACAGGCCGCGATCGGAGGTGGCGACGATCAGCAGATGGACCTGGTCGGAGCCGGTGCCGGCCAGCAGGCGCGGACCGGTGCCTTTGAAGCTCTGACCCAGCGACGCCAGGATCTTGTCCATGGCTTCGGCATAGGGACGGGCAGCCATCGCCTGCTCATGGGCGCGCCGGAGCTTGGCCGCGGCCACCATCTTCATGGCCTTGGTGATCTTCTGCGTCGACTGGACGCTGCGGATCCTGAGGCGGAAGGTTTTTAGGCTGGGCATCGGAGCCTGATGGGCCTTAGGCGAACTTCTTGACGAAATCGCCGAAGAACGCCTTCAGCTTGTCGTCGGTCTCCTTGACGATCTCGCGCTTGTCGCGGATCGAGGCGAGGATCGAGCCCTCGGCGCGCAGTGCGTCGAGCAAATGGCGCTCGAAGTCGCCGATGCGCGCGACCGGCAGGCCGTCGAGGAAGCCGCGCGTGCCGGCATAGATCGAGACGACCTGCTCCTCGACCGGCATGGGCGCGTACTGGCCCTGCTTCAGGAGCTCGGTCAGGCGCTGGCCGCGCGCCAGCAGGCGCTGGGTCGAGGCGTCGAGATCCGAGGCGAACTGGGCGAAGGCCGCCATCTCGCGGTACTGCGCCAGCTCGAGCTTCATGGTGCCGGCGACCTGCTTCATCGCCTTGATCTGGGCTGCCGAGCCGACGCGGCTCACCGACAGGCCGACGTTGATCGCAGGCTTGACGCCGGCGTAGAACAGCTCGGCCTCGAGGTAGATCTGGCCGTCGGTGATCGAGATCACGTTGGTCGGAATGTAGGCCGACACGTCGCCGGCCTGCGTCTCGATGACCGGCAGCGCCGTCAGCGAGCCCGAGCCGTTCTTCTCGTTCAGCTTGGCGGCGCGCTCGAGCAGGCGCGAATGGAGATAGAAAACGTCGCCCGGATAGGCTTCGCGGCCCGGCGGGCGGCGCAGCAACAGCGACATCTGGCGGTAGGAGACGGCCTGCTTGGAAAGGTCGTCGTACACGATCACCGCGTGCATGCCGTTGTCGCGGAAATACTCGCCCATGGCGCAGCCCGTGTAGGGCGCCAGGAACTGCATCGGCGCCGGGTCCGAGGCGGTGGCGGCGACGACGATGCAGTATTCCATCGCGCCGTTGTCCTCCAGCGTCTTGGCGATCTGGGCGACGGTCGAGCGCTTCTGGCCGATGGCGACATAGATGCAGTAGAGCTTGCGGCTCTCGTCGGTGCCCTGGTTGATCGTCTTCTGGTTGAGGAAGGTGTCGACGGCCACGGCCGTCTTGCCGGTCTGGCGGTCGCCGATGATCAGCTCGCGCTGGCCGCGTCCGACCGGCACCAGCGAATCGAGGGCCTTGAGGCCGGTCTGCATCGGCTCGCTCACCGACTTGCGCGGAATGATGCCGGGCGCCTTCACTTCGACGAGGCGACGCTCGGTCGTGGCGATCGGACCCTTGCCGTCGATCGGGTTGCCGAGACCGTCGACCACGCGGCCGAGCAGCCCTTTGCCGACCGGCACGTCGACGATGGCGCCGGTGCGCTTGACCGTGTCGCCTTCGCGGATGGTGCGGTCCTCGCCGAAGATCACGACGCCGACATTGTCGCTCTCGAGATTGAGCGCCATGCCCTTGATGCCGCCCGGGAACTCGACCATTTCGCCGGCCTTGACGCTGTCGAGGCCGTAGACGCGGGCGATGCCGTCACCGACCGAGAGGACCTGGCCGACCTCGGCGACTTCGGCTTCGGTGCCGAAATTGGCGATCTGCTGCTTGAGAATGGCCGAGATTTCGGCGGCACGGATATCCATTTAGGCAACCCCCTTCATGGCAAGCTGCAGACGCTGCAGCTTGCTGCGGATGGACGAATCGAACAGGCGCGAGCCGACCTTGACGACAAGGCCGCCCAGGATCTCGGGCTCCACGCGCGCGTCGATGGAAATCTTGTTGCCGCCCAGCACGGATCGCAGCGCGTCGTTGAGCTGCTGGAGCTGGGCGGGCGCCAGAGGCACGGCCGAGGTGACGGCGACCGTGGTCTCGCCGCGCCGGCTCGCCAGCTCGGCCAGGAAAGCCGTAGCCATGGCGACCAACTCGCGGGCGCGGCCGTTGGCCGCCACCGCGCCGATGAAGTTGCGCGTCAGGCCCTTGATGCCGGCGGCGTCGAGCACGGCCAGCAGCGCCCTGCCCTGAAGTTCACGGCCGATCACCGGGCTGGCGAGCAGGCGCGCCAGATCGGGACTTGAAGCGACCATCGTGCGGAATGTGGTCAGATCCTGTGCAACCTGATCGAGCGCCTTGGCCTCGTCCGCCAGCTCGAACAGGGCGCTGGCATAGCGTCCGGCAACGCCGGTCGTGGCAGAGGTAGCGGAAGACACGGTTAAAGCCTCTCCATTGCCGTTGGGTCCAGCCGGTAGCTCTTTGATCCGACGGGACTTTTTCCCAGGAGAACGCGCCGCGCTGCCCTCGCCCCACCCCGGAAAAGCGCGCGTTGCTACCATGCGGTTTTCCCAGGCGCAAGATTGCTAAAGCCCCGTATTACCGCGCTTTTTCAGCGCGCAATGTCACAGGAAGGAATACGGATCGACGTCGATCTGCAGGCGGACTGAACCGGGCAGGCCGATCCTCTCCAGCCAGATCCGCAACACCGGTTGCACCGCAATATCGCGGGTGGTCCTGAGCAGGAACCGCCGGCGATGGCGGCCACGCAACAAGGCGAGCGGCGCGGTCGAGGGACCGAGCACGGTGATGCCGTCGCGATGCGGCGCGCGGCGCGTCAGCGCGCCGCAGACATTGTCGACGGCGGCGGGATCGGGACCGGAGATGATCAGCGACGCCAGGCGGCCGTAAGGCGGCATGCCGGCGGCCTGGCGATCGGCGAGTTCCGCGGCGACGAAGCGATCGCGATCGCCCGACACCAGCGCCTGCATCACCGGATGCTCGGGTACGTGAGTCTGCACCAACGCCTGGCCCGGCCGGTCCTGGCGGCCGGCGCGGCCGGCGACCTGATAGAGAAGCTGGAAGGTGCGCTCGGCCGCGCGCAGGTCACCGCCATTCAAGCCGAGGTCGGCATCGACCACCGCGACCAGCGTCAGATTCGGGAAGTGATGGCCCTTCGCCGCCATCTGCGTGCCGATCAGGATGTCGATCTCGCCCGCGACCATGCGATCGATGGCGGCGGACGCCTCGTCACGATTCATCAGGCTGTCGGAGGTGAAGAGTTCCAGCCGCGCCGCGGGAAACAGTTCCAGCGCCTCCTCTGCGAGGCGTTCCACGCCGGGCCCGCAGGCCACGAACTGGTCGACGGCGTCGCAATACTTGCAGGCATGGGCCGGCGGCTCGCTGTAGCCGCAGTGATGGCAGATCAGCGTGCGGCGGAAGCGGTGCTCGACCAGCCAGGCCGAGCATTGCGGGCATTCGATGCCGTGCCCGCAGGCGCGGCAGAGCGTGAGCGGCGCATAGCCGCGGCGATTGAGGAACAGCAGCGTCTGCTCGCCGGCGGCCAGCGTCTTCGTCATCGCCTCGACGACCGGCGGCGACAGCCAGCGGCCGCGGGCCGGCGGCTGGCGCCGGAGATCGACGGCCGACAGCTTGGCCAGTTCCTGGCTGCCGTGACGGGCCGGCAGATGCAGCGCGCCATAGCGGCCCGTGCTGACGTTGACGACGCTCTCCAGTGAGGGCGTCGCCGAGGCCAGCACGATCGGCGCAGAGACCAGACGCGCCCGTACGACGGCCATGTCGCGCGCGTTGTAGGTGACGCCCTCGTCCTGCTTGAAGGAACTGTCGTGCTCCTCGTCGACCACGATCAGGCCCAGGGTGCTGAACGGCAGGAACAGCGCCGAGCGCGCGCCGACCACGACACCCACCCGGCCCTCGGCGATGGCGCGCCAGGTCTCGCGGCGTTCCAGGCTGGTGAGACCGGAATGCCAGGCCGCGGGCGGCGCGCCGAACCGGTCCTCGAAGCGTTTCAGCCATTGCGCGGTGAGCGCGATCTCGGGCAGTAGCACCAGCACCTGCCGGCCGGAAGCCAGCGCCGCGGCAATCGCCTCGAAGTACACCTCGGTCTTGCCGGCGCCGGGCACGCCGTCGAGCAAGGTTGCGGAGAAGGCGTGCGTCAGCACCTTGTCGACCAGGCCTTGCGCCGCCACCGCCTGCTCGGGCGACAGCGCGGGCCCCTGCTGCTTGCCGTCGGGCTGCGCGAAGGAACGGCGCATCGTGCGCTCGACGGCTTCCAGCAGACCGATCGAGGCCATGGTCTTGATCACCGACGTGCCGACGCCTGCGATATGCGCCAGCTCCGCGGCCGGCATGGCCGGACCGTCCTTCAATTGCTCGAGCACGCGCCGGCGCTGGGCGGTGAGTTTTAGCGCCGCATCGTCGGGCTGGACGGCGGCGCGATAGACGATCTCGGTCTTGGGCGCCTCGAGGGCCGACGGCACGCTCATCGCCATGCGCAGCACCGCGCCGGGCGGCGCCAGCGTGTAGGCGGAGACCCAGTCGACGAAACGGCGCAGGGGATCGGCCATGGGCAGCGCCGGCAGCACGTGGGCAATATCGCGCAGCTTCTCAGTTGGTACCTCGCCCGAACCCTCGCCCCACACCACGCCCACGGTCTCGCGCTTGCCGAGCGGCACGATCACGAAATGGCCGGCTACGACCTCCAGTTCGTCGGGAACGCTGTAGTCGTAGGCGTCCGCCAGAGGCAGCGGCAGGAGCACGCGAACCGTCCGCCGGCACAGGTTTTCCACCGGCCCGGACCGCGTCGAAGTGCTCCCCTCGGCTTGTGGCTCCGAGGGGGAATCGCTAGAAATTGTGGTAGCAGGCGAGTCCAAACCACTGGCCATTGGGGTAGTTTATATGAAGTTGTCCTTCGATACCGCCGATGCCGCCGAAATCAAGGATTTGGCCGCAGGCCGGCTCGACGACCCTTCGATCCTCTGACCGGGGCGGGCACATGGGTAGCGACGGCACGATCCCGGCGCCCGATGGTTCGGGACGGCAGGTCAAGGTCATCACGGTCGACGACGTCGTGGCCTACCTGAAGGCTCATCCGAATTTCTTCGAAAACCATGCCGAGCTCGCCGAGGCGATGTCGCTGGTGCCGCGCGTCCAGGGACCGGGCGTCATCGACATGCAGCAGGCGATCCTGAAGCGCCTGCGCTCCGAGATCGACCGTCTGAAGAGCGAGCGCACCGAGATCATCGCCAACTCCAAGCAGAACCAGATCGTCCAGAACCGCATCCAGGCGGCGGTCATCAGCATCATACAGGCGACGACCTTCGAGAAGATGATCCATGTCGTCACCCACGAGCTGCCCGAGCTTTTGGACGTCGATTTCATCACGCTCGCCATCGAGGCCAATGCCGACGCCCCCAAGCGGGTGCCGGTGCGCGGCGTCTACGTGCTGGCGCCGGGCGCCATCGATGCCGCCATCGGTCCCGACAAGCACGCCCGGCTGCGCTCCAGCATCGCGGGCGAAGAGGCTTTCTTCGGCGACGTCGCCCGCTTCGTTAAGTCCGACGTGCTGATGCGGCTTCGCGTGTCGACGGGCTCACCCGACGGCGTGATGTGCTTCGGCTCGCGCGACCCCGAGTCGTTCGGGCCCGAGCAGGCGACCGAGCTGCTCTTCTTCCTGGCCAAGGTGCTGGAGAACACCATCCGCGCCTGGCTCGACCTGCCTGAATAGGCAGACCGTGCGCCTCGAGGCAGCGCGCGAGGCGTGGCGGGACTGGCTGAAAAGCGAACGCAGGCTCGCCGGCCACACGCTGGTCGCCTACGAGCACGACGTGGCGGTCTTTCTCGGCTTCATGACCACCTATCTCGGCGGCCCGCCGACCTTGGAGGCGCTCGGCAAGCTGAAGCCCGCCGAGTTCCGCGCCTGGCTGGCCGAACGGGCGCGCCAGGGGCTCGCCCGCACCTCGACGGCGCGCGCCTTCTCCTCGGTACGGTCCTTCTTTAATTTCCTCGACAAGCGCGGCCTCGCACACAACGCCAGCATCGGTGCCATCCAGACGCCCAAGCTGCCGCGCTCGATCCCCAAGGCGCTCTCCGAGCGCGACATGGAAGACCTGCTCGACGCGCCG
>JABCYT010000184.1 GCA_013290035.1 Alphaproteobacteria bacterium | reverse complement strand
ACCGATATCGAGCACCTGCGCGCTGTGGGTCAGCCAGCCGGCCGAGATCAGATCGACGCCGGCGCCGGCGATGGCCGGCGCCGTGGCAGGCGTGATGCGGCCTGACGCCTCGGCGATGGCGCGGCCGGCGATGCGGCGCACGGCTTCGGCGAGCTGGTCGGGGCTCATATTGTCGAGCAGCACGGCGTCGGCCTTCTCCGCCAGCGCCTCGTCGAGCTGGTCGAGGCGATCGATCTCGACCTCGATCTTGACAAGATGGCCGACGCCCGCGCGCGCGGCGCGGATCGCCGCCGCCACGCCGCCCGCCGCGGCGACGTGGTTGTCCTTGATCAGCACGGCGTCATCCAAGCCAAAGCGATGATTGACGCCACCGCCCGCCCGCACGGCGTACTTCTGCAGGGCGCGCAGGCCGGGCATGGTCTTGCGCGTGCAGCAAATGCGCGCCTTGTGGCCCCTCACCGCCTCTACCAGCGTCGCGGTCGCGGTGGCGACGCCGCTCAAGTGACCCAGGAAATTCAAGGCGACCCGCTCGGCCGTCAGCATGCCGCGCGTCGGGCCGGCGATGACGGCGATACGGTCGCCCGGTCTGACGCGGCTGCCATCGGGCCGCTCGACCCTGACCTCGATGGCGGGATCGATCAGCCGGAAGGCAAGCGATGCCGCATCGAGGCCGGCCACGATACCGGCTTGGCGCGCGCCCAGGGCCGTCTCGGCCCGCGCCGAGGCGGGCACGATGGCGTCGGTGGTGAGATCGCCGGCGCGGCCGAGATCCTCCAAAAGCGCGGCGCGCACAACAGGCTCGAGCATGAGCGTCGGCAGGGACGAGAGGGTCATGGGTCAGGCTCCGCTGGCGATGGGTTGGGAAGGGTTGGGCAAAGGCACGGCGCGGCAGATCACGCGCGTGCCGGTATCGTCGACGCGCTGTATCAGGCGGCGCGCCCACGCGAACGACGGATGCGGGAAGTCGGCGCGCCAGTGGCCGCCGCGGCTCTCCTCGCGGGCGAGCGCCGCCGTGGCGATCAGCAGCGCCACCAGGGCAGGATCGGCCGCCGCACCGCCGCGGAAGGCGAGCGGCTGCAAATGCGCGACCGCTGCTTCAAGGCCGGTGAGCGCCCGCACCACGCCCAGGGTTTCGCTTGCCAAGGCGCGGAGCGGGCCCGCGTCGGGCGCGGCCGGCAACGCCACCGGCCGCGGCGCGGGCAATGGCCCCGCCTTCGTGCCGGCGACGCTGTCGGCCACGAAGCCCGCCATCACCACGGCCTCGAGCAGCGAATTGCTGGCGAGTCGGTTGGCGCCATGCAGGCCGCTCGCCGCGACCTCGCCGCACGCCCACAAGCCGTCGATCGTGCTGCGACCCCCGGCGTCCACGGCGATGCCGCCCATGTGGTAGTGCGCGGCAGGCCGCACGGGGATCGGCTGGATCGCCGGATCGATGCCGGCAGCGCGGCAGCGCGCGGTAATGCCGGGGAAGTGCCGGGCGAAGTCCGCCCCCAGCGCCTGGCGTGCATCGAGGAAGACGCGGTGGCCGGCGGCGATGTGAGCGGCCACGGCACGCGAGACGACGTCGCGCGGCTCGAGCTCGGCGCGACCCTGCCCCGCCATGAACCGGGCGCCGGTTTCATCCACCAGCACCGCGCCCTCGCCGCGCACCGCCTCGCTGACCAGCGGCATGGGATCGAGCCCGACGGCGAGCGCGGTCGGATGGAACTGCACGAACTCCATGTCGGCCAGCGCCGCACCGGCGCGGGCGGCCAGCGCCACGCCCTGGCCGATGGCGCCCAGCGGATTGGTCGTCTGGGCATAGAGGCCGCCCAACCCGCCGGTGGCAAGCACGACACGACGGGTCGGCAGCAGGCAGGCGCTCCACGGCCCCGCCGCCAGCACGCCCGCGATGCCGCGATCGTCGATCAGCAGGCGGCGCGCCTCGAGGCCTTCGACAATGGTGATCGACGGCGTGGCAGCCACCGCAGCGACCAGCGCGCGCATGATCGCCGCCCCCGTGCCGTCGCCGGTGACGTGAACGATGCGGCGGCGGCCGTGCGCGGCCTCCAGCCCGAGCGCGAAATGGCCCTGGGCATCGCGGTCGAAGGCGACGCCGAAGCGTTCCAGCCGGGTGATGGCGTCGGGCGCCGCCGCGGCGATGCGGGCAGCGACGGCGGGATCGCTGAGCCCGTCGCCGGCGGCCAGGGTGTCGGCGGCATGCAGCGCCGGATCGTCGCCTTCGCCCACGGCGGCGGCGACGCCGCCCTGCGCCCAGGCCGAGGCGGCGCCTTGGGCGAGCGGCGTCTTGGCGAGCAGGATCACGGACTGCGGCGCCAGCCGCAGCGCCGTCATGAGTCCGGCCAGGCCGCCGCCGATGATGACCGGGGCACCGGCCAATTCCGAGCGGATTGCTTCCATCGCGTCCTCCTAACGGATCGCCAGCATGCGCTCGACGGCACGGCGGGCGGCCGTGGCGACGGCGGGATCGATCGTCACCTCGTGCCGCATGGTCTCGAGCGCGCGGCGGATCTTGGGCAGGGTGATGCGCTTCATGTGCGGGCAGAGATTGCACGGCCGCACGAAGTCGATGCCCGGATTGAGGGCGGCGATGTTGTCGCTCATCGAGCACTCGGTCATCAGCACGACCCGGCCCGGCTTCTCGCGGCTGACATAGTCGGCCATCGCCGCCGTCGAGCCCGCGAAATCGGCCTCGGCTACCACCTCGGGCGGGCACTCGGGATGGGCCAGCACGACGATGCCGGGATGGCCGATCCTGAGCTGGCGCACGTCGGCGGCGCTGAAGCGCTCATGGACCTCGCAGTGGCCCGCCCAGGTCACGATCTCGACCTTGGTTTCGGCGGCGATGTTCTGCGCCAGGTACTCGTCGGGCAGCATGATGACCTTGGGCACGCCCAGGCTTTCGACGATCTTCTTCGCATTGCCCGAGGTGCAGCAGATGTCGCTCTCGGCCTTCACGGCCGCCGACGTGTTGACATAGGTCACGATCGGCACGCCCGGCCAGCGCTGGCGCAGCAGGCGCACATCGGCCGCCGTGATCGAGGCGGCGAGCGAGCAACCGGCCCTGAGATCGGGGATCAGCACAGTGCGGCCGGGGTTCAGGAGCTTGGCGGTCTCGGCCATGAAATGCACGCCCGCCAGCACGATCACCTCGGCGTCGGTCTTCATGGCCTCGCGGGCCAGCGCCAGGCTGTCGCCCACGATGTCGGCGACGCCGTGGAAGATCTCCGGCGTCTGGTAATTGTGGGCGAGGATGACGGCGTTGCGCTCCCGCTTCAGCGCCAGGATGGCGTCGACATCGGGGGCGAATTCCGACCATTCGGCCGGCAGGATCACCGACTTCACCTTTTCATAGAGCTGGGCGGATTGCGGGGAGAGGGACATGGGCAACTCCTATTATGCTCACTCTGAGTATAACAGGATTATGCTAGACCTGAGCATAAAGAGGCGTCAAGAGGCCATTTGCGAAATTGCCCCCGCCGTTACGCCGAGCGGGCGAGCGGGAGCTTGGTGCCGGCGACGGCGCGCTCGAGCAGGATCTCGCGACGAAAACGGTAGAGCTTGGCCGGCCGCCCGCCGGTTTCCGCAGTGAGCGCGCCGGTTTCCTCGACGAGGCCCTGCTGCTCGACCAGGCGGCGGAAATTCTGCTTGTGCAGGCGCCGCCCCGCCAGCGCCTCGACGGCGCGCTGGAGCTGGCCCAGGGTGAAGTCGGGCGGCATCAGCTCGAACACGACCGGCCGGTACTTGATCTTGGCGCGCAGCCGCGCGATTCCGGTGGCGAGGATGCGGCGGTGGTCGTAGCTCATCGGCTCGCCCGGCACGGGATCGCCGACAGGACGCTTGGGCCGCCCCGCCTCCGGCACCAGCCCTGCTTCGTAGAGCAGCTCGTAGCGCTGCAGCACCAGCTCTTCGTTCCAGGCTGAATCGTCAAAAGTGACGGCGACCCGCTGGCGCCGTTCACGCTTGATCGCAGGCTCGCGCGCCTCATCGCTCCACTTGCCGAGCCGCGGCAGGATGGTGTGCGCCAGAAGTTTGGACGGGCCGGTACGCCAATCCTCCCAGGGAAAGTAACGATAGAAGCTCTGCCAGCCGGGCTCTCTCTTGCCGGCGGCCACGCGTTCGCGCGTCAGGCCGAGATAGGAGATCGAGACGATGCGCCGGCCCGTCGTCGCTTCGGCGCGGGAGCGGTCGGCGAAGGTGTAGAGCTGCTCGACATAGCCCAGCGGATGATGGGTTTGGCGCTCGACCCAGGCGCGCAGCCCTGTCTGCAGGGTGGGATGATCGCCCTCGAACGGACCGGACGGCAGCAGCGCACCGTCCTGCAGGGTCAGCACCTGAGGCTCCTCGCCGATCAGGGCGACCAGCACCGCATTGAGTTCGATGGTAACGGGACGGGGTCCGACGGCGGGCGACATGTCGGGTGCATTATGCCCGTTCTTTCCCCGTCACGCGCGGTGTACCGTCTCGCGTTGCAGTTAAGCCCGGAAAGATAAGCGCAATGATGACGAGAGCCTTCTGTTCTGTCGTCTTCCTCATAGCGAGCTGCGTATCGGTGTTCGCACAGGCGCCGGCACCGACGGCGCCGGCTGCAGGACCCAATGCCCCCTTCCCCATGCCGCCGGCGGACTGGCTGCTGGTGCAAACGGCAACGTCGGCCAGCTACGACGGCAAGATCCTCACCCTGAAGGGCGTCTCGCCCGGAACCATCATGTTCTCCGATCGTCCCCAGCGCATGACGGCCAACGTGGCGACGCAGGCCCTGATCGACGAGTGGAACAAGGGTCAGCGCAATTTCGAGAAGGATCCGCCCAACGCCAACCTTTCCATGCTGGTGGACGGCAAGGAGCAGAACACGATCGTCGAGCTGACCAACCCCAAGCTCAGCGGCGACACGCTGACCTATGACGCGCGGCTGCTCGACGGCGAGATCCCCAAGACCAGTGGTCCCGGCACCTTGTTCATCGACTGGTGGGAGGGGCCGAATGGCGGCGTTTGCCGCCACTACGGCCCCTGGCACGTCGTGCATTGCGAGCCGAGCTATGGGCGTTACCCCAGGCGTCCGCCCAACTGACGATGCCGACCGCCGCTACGGCCGGCCCTCGCGCGTCCGGCGCGCTTCGTAGGCCTTCAAATGCGCATAGGCAATGCCCAGCATCGGGTAGCCGCCGAGCCTGTCACGGCCGCGCTTCAGCAGATCGCCCAGCATGTGGTCGGCCTCGATCGGACGGCCGCCTTCGACGTCGCGCAGCATCGAGGCGGTGAAGGGGGAACCCGCCTGGGTCAGCATGGCGCGTCCCCGCTCCGCCGCGGCCGGCCGCAGCGCGAAGCCCTGGTCGGCCGCGATGGTGGAGATCTCCTTGAACAACGCCAGGGTGAGGTCGGTCGCGCCGGCGACCACGATATCGCCGACAGCGGCGCGCATCAGGCAGGTGATGCCGGCGGCCGTGGCGATGAACACCCACTTCTCCCACATTTCCTGCAGGATCGCTTCGCTCAAGCCGCCGTCGAAGCCGGCATTGGCAAAGTCGGCCGCAATCGCGCCGGCGCGGGCCGAGCGCGCGCCGTCGAGCTCGCCGAAGGTGAGCAGGTGAAGCTCGTTGAGATGGAGCACGCGGCCCTCGCCGTCGAGCACGGTGGAGATGGCGCACTGGCCGCCCATCACGGCGGCCTTGCCGAAGCGCGCTGCGAGCGCATCGAGATGGCCCATGCCGTTCAGCAGCGGCAGGATCGCGGTGGTGGAGCCGACCGCCGGCGCGAAAGACTCCATCGCCGCCGCAAGATCGAACGCCTTGCAGCTCACCAGCACCAGCTCGAACGGCGCCTTGATGGCGTCGGCCGCCACGGTGGGCGGCGGCGGCAGGGCGAGATCGCCCTTCCGGCTTTTCACCACCAGGCCCGTCTTCGCCAGCTCGGCGGCGCGGCGCGGCCGCACCAGGAAGGTGACGTCGCGTCCGGCGGCGAGCAACCGCGCGCCGAAATAGCCGCCGATCGCGCCGGCACCGACCACGAGAATGCGCATGTCCTGTCCTTTCGACCCACTCAGAGTCCAGATGGCCACGCCCCGGGCGAAGTCAAAGCAGATTTCTGCCGGCACGCACGACGAAACCTCGGCCGACGACCGGCTCAGTCGAGCCCGTTGCCGCCGTAGAGCCATTCCAAGGTGTCGAGCCATTCGGCCTGGCTCTTGGCGGTCATTATCGCGTTGCGCAGCGCAGCGTGCGGGCCGGCCGGGTGATAGACGTGATCGCCCATGGCGCGCGACATGAGCTGCACCCGCGCCGTGCGCAGCATGCGACGGTCGCGATAGCTCGCGAGGCCTGATTCGAGCGTGTCGGTGCGGCTGAGCGAATCGGCCAGGCACACCGCATCCTCCATCGCCATGCAGGCGCCCTGCGCCATGTATTGCAGCATGGGGTGCGCGGCGTCGCCCAGCAGCGCCACCCGTCCATCGATCCACCGGTCGACCGGGTCGCGATCGCACAGCACCCACATGTGCCAGTCCTTGCCATGGCGGATGATGCTCTGCGCGCGCTGGCAGACATGGGTGAAGCCGCGCCTCACCTCCTCGACCGGCACCGGTTTGCCGGCGACCGGCTCGGGCGCATCGTTGTGATAGGTCACGACGAGGTTGAACACCTTCCAGCCCGACAGCGGGTAATGGACGATGTGGCACTTCGGCCCCGCCCACAGCGTGGCGGCGTTCCAGCGCAGATCCTCCGGCATCTGCCCGGTCGGAATCACCGAGCGGTAGGTCGTGTGCCCCGACACCCTGGGATTGCCGTCGCCCGTAACCTGGCGGCGCACGTTCGACCACAGACCGTCGGCGCCGATCAGCGCGGT
>JABCYT010000183.1 GCA_013290035.1 Alphaproteobacteria bacterium | reverse complement strand
AAGATCATCAAGCTGGAGCAGGGCCGCGTCGACCTCGTCTTCGAGATCAACGAAGGCGACGTCACCGGCGTGCAGCGCATCAGCTTCGTCGGCAACGAAGCATTCCGCGACAGCACGCTGCGCGGCAAGATCCGCACGAGCGAGAGCGCCTGGTATCGCTTCCTGTCGTCGGACGACCGCTACGACCCGGACCGCCTCAACCTCGACCGCGAGCTCCTGCGCAAGTTCTACCTCACCGAGGGCTACGCCGATTTCCGTGTCGTGTCGGCCGTCGCGGAGCTCGCCCCCAACCGTCAGGGGTTCTTCATCACTTTCACCATCAGCGAAGGCGAGCGCTACAAGTTCGGCAAGGTCGAGGTCTCGACGCGCTTCCAGGGGCTCGATGTCGACGTCCTCAAGAGCTATCTGACGATGGCGGAGGGCGACTGGTACGACGCCAGCGAGGTCGAGAAAACCGTCACCGCGCTGTCGGAGCTCGTGGGCTCGCTGGGCTACGCCTTCGTCGAGGTCCGCCCCAACATCCGGCGCAACAAGGACAACCTGACGGTCGACGTGACCTTCGACATTCAGGAGGGCCCGCGCGTCTATGTCGAACGCATCAACATCTCGGGCAACACGCGTACTCTCGACAAGGTGATCCGCCGCGAGTTCCGCCTCGCCGAGGGTGACGCTTTCAGCACGGCCAAGGTGCGCCGCAGCCAGGAGCGCCTGCGCAACCTCGGCTTCTTCGAGAAGGTCGACGTGTCGGCGGCCCCTGGGTCGGCGCCCGACAAGACCAACCTCGAGGTCCAGGTGGTCGAGCAGAGCACCGGCGACATCTCCTTCGGCGCCGGCTTCTCGACGACATCGGGCATCCTGGGCGACATCTCGATCAAGGAACGCAATCTCCTCGGCAAGGGCCAGGAGCTGCGCCTCGGCCTGTCGGTCGGCACCTTGAGCACCCTGATCGACCTCAGCTTCACCGAGCCCTATTTCCTGGACCGCCCCATGGCGGTGGGCTTCGACCTCTTCCGGACGTCGAACGACCGCCAGGCAGTTGCCTCCTATAGCGACGCCAGCATCGGCTTCGCGCTGCGCGCCGGCTGGGCCTACTCCGAGCACACGCGGCAGACCGTCCGCTACACCCTGCGCCAGACCGATATCTACAACGTCCAGCCCTTTGCCTCGCAGGTCGTCCAGTTGAACGCCGGCACGTCGGTGGTCTCGGAAATCGCCGAGACGGTCGCCTGGGATACCCGCGATACGCGCCTCAATACGACAAAGGGCCTGCTGGTGCGCAACACGCTGGCCGTGGCCGGCCTGATCGGGGAGCAGTATTTCCGCACCACGTCCGACGCCGTCTACTATCGCAGCATCTTCGAGGATGTCGTCGCCTCGATCGGCGGCTCGATCGGCGCGGTGGTCCCCTACGCCGGCTCGTCGCTGCGGCTGAACAACCTGTTCTTCATCGGCGGCGACAACTTGCGCGGCTTCGCGGTCGGCGGCATCGGGCCGCGCGATTCGAATACGACCGACGCGCTGGGCGGCACCTATTTCTATACCGGTACTTCCGAACTCAGCTTTCCGATCGGCCTGCCCAAGGAGATCGGCATCCTCGGCAAGGCGTTCGTCGACGTCGGTTCTCTTTGGGGCCTGGGCGGTCCGGCGCAATTCAGCAACACGGTTCTCACCAGCAACACGATGCGCGTATCGACCGGCCTTGGCATCCAATGGATCTCGCCATTCGGTCCAATCCGTATAGACTACGCCTTCCCGCTGGTTAAGGACCCGTGGGACAAGACCGAGAACCTCCGCTTCGGCTTCGGCACGCGCTTCTGAGGACGTCGCTGTCATGAACATCCAGACCGACAAGACCAGCCTCGCCGGGGCGACTGCGGTGGATATCAAGCGGATCCTGCAGATGATCCCCCACCGCTATCCGATGTTGATGGTCGACCGCGTGGTCGATATGCGTCTCGACCACAGCGCCATCGGCATCAAGAATGTCAGCATCAACGAACCGTTCTTCCAGGGCCACTTCCCCACGGAGCCGGTGATGCCGGGCGTGCTGATCGTAGAGGCGATGGCGCAGACCGCCGCGGTCCTGGTCGTCGCCACCTTCGGCGCGGAGTCGGAGGGCAAGCTGGTCTATTTCATGTCGATCGACGGCGTGCGCTTCCGTCGTCCGGTGGTGCCGGGCGATCGCCTCGAATTGCACGTCGAGAAGGTGCAGAGCCGCGCCAACGTCTGGAAGTTCTCCGGCAAGGCATTGGTCGAGGGCAAGGTCGCGGCGGAAGCGACCTTCGCCGCCATGATCCGCGACAGACAATAGAGGAGGGGTAGATGCCCGACACCGCCGCCAACTACCGCATGCTGCACACCATGATTCGGGTGAAGGATCTCGACAGGTCGTTGGCTTTCTATACCGGGCCGATGGGCATGAAGCTGCTGCGCAAGCGCGACGTGCCGGCCGGCAAGTACACCCTGGCCTTCGTCGGCTACGGCGACGAGAGCGAGCACTGCGCCGTCGAGCTCACCCACAACTGGGGACAGGAGAAGCCCTACGAACTCGGCACCGGCTTCGGTCATCTCGCCGTCGGCGTGCCCGATGTCTACGGCATGTGCGAGCAGGTCACCAAGGCCGGCGGCAAGGTCACGCGTCCGGCCGGCCCGGTTCAGTTCGGCACCACGGTGATTGCCTTCGTCGAAGATCCCGACGGCTACAAGATCGAGCTGATCGAGCGCAAGTAGGCCGGGCTACAGGATCAGGCGCCAGTTGGCCACGGCGACCAGCGCCAGGGCGGCGGCCGCCGCCAGGACGAACATCCGCACCATCCAGCCTGGGCGGCGGAAATTGTCATTCGCCGGCCGACCGAGCCGCACGACCCGCGGCATCGGCCTCGGTTTTTGCGCGACCGCCCAGGTCTTGGCCAGGCGCGGTCCGTGCGACGATCTTGCCATGTCCTCTCGCTTTCCCCCCGGATAGCGATTGATCCCCTGGGATTAGGCTCTCATGTGCAGCGGCTTGTAGGGCCGCTCGGTATGGCCGTTGTAGAGCTGGCGCGGGCGGCCGATCTTCTGGTCAGGGTCCTCGATCATCTCGTTCCACTGCGCGATCCAGCCGACGGTGCGCGCGACGGCGAACAGCACGGTGAACATCGAGGTCGGGATGCCGATCGCCCGGAAGATGATGCCCGAGTAGAAATCGACGTTGGGATAGAGCTTCTTGGAGATGAAGTAGTCGTCCTTGAGCGCGATCTGCTCCATTTCCATGGCCAGCTCGAGCAGCGGATCGTGCTCGATGCCGAGCGAGGTCAGTACCTCGTGGCAGGTCTGGCGCATGACCTTGGCGCGCGGATCGTAGTTCTTGTAGACGCGGTGGCCGAAGCCCATCAGGCGGGTATGGTCCTGCTTGTCCTTCACCCGGGACAGGAAGCCCGGGATGTTCTGCTTGCCGCCGATCTCGTTCAGCATGTTGATCACGGCCTCGTTGGCGCCGCCATGGCTCGGCCCCCACAGCGAGGCGATGCCGGCGGCGATGCAGGCGAACGGGTTGGCGCCCGACGATCCGGCGAGGCGGACGGTCGAGGTCGAAGCGTTCTGCTCGTGGTCGGCATGCAGCATCAGGATGCGGTCGACCGCCTTCTCGAGCACAGGGTTGATCTCGTACTCCTCGGCCGGCACCGAGAACATCATGCGCAGGAAGTTGGCCGAGTAGCTGAGGTCATTGCGCGGATAGATGAAGGGCTGGCCGATCGAGTACTTGTAGGCCATGGCGGCGATGGTCGGCATCTTGGCCACCAGCCGGTAGGAGGCGATCATGCGCTGGTGCGGATCGTGGATGTCGAGCGAGTCGTGATAGAAGGCCGAGAGGGCGCCGACCACGCCGCAGCACACCGCCATCGGATGGGCGTCGCGCCGGAAGCCGCGATAGAACTGGCTGAGCTGCTCGTGGACCATCGTGTGGTTGGTGATGTCCTTGACGAACTTTTCCTTCTGCGCCTTGTTCGGCAGCTCGCCCTTCATCAGAAGGTAGCAGCACTCCATGAAGTCGCTCTGCTCGGCGAGCTCGGCGATGTTGTAGCCGCGGTAGAGCAGAACGCCTTCGTCACCGTCGATATAGGTGATTTTGGAGGCGCAGGAGCCGGTCGAGGTGAAGCCCGGGTCGTAGGTGAACATCCCGGCATCGCCGTAGAACTTGCGGATATCGACCAGACGCGGCCCGATGGTGCCGTGGATAATCGGCATTTCGTAGGATTTGCCGGTTTCGTTGTCGGTCAGCGTGGCGGTCGATTTGGCCATTTGGGAACTCTTTCGGCTCGAATTGGCGGGTTCGAGGGCACCCTAACAAGCCGCCTCCGGAGGCGCAATTGTGCCACCAATCCGCTATTCCGCGGGGCGTAGCAGCCGCAAGATCCGGCCGTCGATGACGGCGAGACCCAGCCCGATCAGGGCCATTCCGGCGAGGTGGCGCGCAGCCAAGCGCTCACCCAGAACAGCGGCGCCCAGCAGGACAGCCGTGGCCGGTATCAGGAAGGTGACGAGCAGCAGGTTGGTGGCGCCGGCGGCAGCCAGAATACGGAAATAAAGCACGTAGGCGAGGGCCGTCGACAACAGTGCCAGGCCGCCGAGCGCCGCCCAGACCGTGGGCGAGGGCCACGCCGGTAGCGTCCAGGGCTGCTCGACGGCCAGCATGATCGGCAGAATCAATACGCTACTTGCAGTGACTTGCCCGGCAGCGGCCTCGAGCGGTGCAATTTTCATCGTCTTGAAGCGCCGGCCGTAGACGCCGGCGAAGGCATAGGAGATTGCCGCGCCCAGGCAGGCCAGCTCACCCCACACGCTCGCGCCGCCGACCAGGAGTTCGGGGCCGACCAGCAGCGCCACGCCAGCGAAGCCTGCCAGCAAGGCGGCGACCTTGGCCGGATCGATCTTCTCGTCCGCCGTCAGGAAATGGGCGACGACCAAGGTGAAGAGGGGTGTCGTGGCGTTCAGGATGGAGGCCAGCCCCGACGCGATCTGCGTCTGGCCCCAGAAGATCAGGCTGAAGGGCAGCACGTTGTTCAGCAGGCCCATGGCAAGGTAGGCGGACCAAGGGGCGTCGCGTCGAAGGGGATTCGTCCCAGTCGCCAGCAGGACGATGTCGAGCGCTAGCGCCGCCAGGGCCACGCGCACGAACACCACGGTGAGCGGTCCCAGTTCGCTGATCGCGACCTTGGCGAAGAAGAACGAACCGCCCCACAGGACGGAAAGCGACAGAAGCCAGATCCAGACCCGCAAACCCATCGCGGCATTGTGCGCAGCGGGGCGGGGCGTTCTATCCGCCGGCGGCGAGCAATCTCGCTTTGGTTTCGGCCGGTCCCAGGATCGCCAGCACCTCGAAGATGCCGGGCGACACGGTCGAGCCGCTGAGCGCAACCCGGAGCGGCTGGGCGACCTGGCCGAGCTTCACGCCCTCCGCCTCGGCGAAGCGGCGGATCGCATCCTCGACCTGCTTCTCGCTCCAGTTGGCGGCGGCCGCCTCGAGTGCCGCGGCGAGCTTGGCGAGCAGTGCCTTGGCCTCGGACGTGAGCTGGGCGCGCGCCTTGTCGTCGGTGATCGGCGGGGCGCCGCTTCGGGCGTAGAAGAGGAGATTGTCCAAGAGCTCGACCAAGGTGCGCGAGCGCTGCTTCACGCCGCCCAGGCCGCGCGCCAGGCGCTCCAGGCCGACCGGATCGATCTTACCGCCGAGCTTGGCTTCCAGTCCGGGCAGCACCATCGCCAACAGCTCGGCGTCCGGCGTCTCGCGCAGGTAATGCGCATTGAGGTTGGTGAGCTTGGCCAGGTCGAAGCGCGCAGCCGAGCGGCCGACGCCCGGCAGGTCGAACCATTCGATCGCCTGCTCGGTCGAGATGATCTCGTCGTCGCCATGGCCCCAGCCCAGCCGCAGCAGGTAGTTGCGCAACGCCGACGGCAGGAAGCCCATGTCGCGATAGGCGTCGACGCCCAGCGCGCCGTGACGCTTGCTGAGCTTGGCGCCGTCGGGGCCGTGGATCAGTGGGATGTGGGCATAGACCGGCTCCGGCCAGCCCATGGCGCGAATGAGCTGGAGCTGGCGGAAAGCGTTGTTCAGGTGATCGTCGCCGCGGATCACGTGGGTGACGTCCATGTCGTGATCGTCGACGACCACGGCCAGCATGTAGGTCGGCGTGCCGTCGGCCCGCAGCAGGATCATGTCGTCCAAGACGGCGTTCTCGACCTTGACCTCGCCCTGCACCGCATCCTGGATGACGGTCTGACCGTTTTGCAGCGCCTTGAGGCGAACGACCGGTGCGACGCCCGCCGGGGCGTCCTTGGGATCGCGATCACGCCAGCGGCCGTCGTAGCGCATCGGCACGCCGGCGCGGCGTTGCGCGTCGCGCATCTCCTCGAGTTCCTTGGTCGAGGCGTAGCAGTGATAGGCCTTGCCGGCGGCCAGCATCTGGTGCGCCACTTCGGCGTGCCGCGCCGCGCGCGCGAACTGGTACGTAACCTCGCCGTCCCACGGCAGGCCGAGCCACGAGAGGCCATCGAGGATGGCGTCGATGGCGGGCGAGGTCGAGCGCGCGCGGTCGGTGTCCTCGATGCGCAGCAGGTACTTGCCGCCGTGGTGGCGGGCAAACAGCCAGTTGAACAGCGCGGTGCGCGCGCTGCCGATATGCAGGTAGCCGGTCGGCGAGGGAGCGAAGCGGGTAACGACTGTCATTGCTCTGGGTATGTGCGGGTTTTGCCGCATTTCGGCCGGAAAAGCGCGCCGTAGGTAGGCGAGCGTTTCGGCCCTGTCAAACAACCGAGGGAGACGGCGTGGCGGGGGCACGCACCTGGATCCTCGATCAGCTCGACGCCGAGCGCAGCCGCT
>JABCYT010000182.1 GCA_013290035.1 Alphaproteobacteria bacterium | reverse complement strand
TGCGGACTCGTTTGGTCGAGGCGGGATGCTTCTCCAGCATCCGCCCCGGACGAGTCGGACGCTTGACGAGGTCGCCGCCGCAATTGGGGCAATGGCCGCCCAGCCGGGTTCGGGCGCAGTCCGCGCAGAACGTGCACTCGTAGGTGCAGATCAGGGCATCGGGCGCGCCATTGGGCAGGTCCTTGTCGCAGCATTCGCAGTTGGGACGGAGGTCGAGCATGGCTTCCTCTTACGCCGAGAGATAGCGGCTTTCCAGATGGGCCTTGAAGGCCGCGGTGCCGAGCGGCGCCCCGGTGGCCTCGACCAGGATCTCGTCGGTGCCGGCAAGGGAGCCCTTGCCGTGCACATTGGCGCGCAGCCAGCCCAGCAGGGGCGCAAAATCGCCCTTTCCGATGGCCTCCAGCAGGCCGGGATGGGCCTTGCGGGCCGCGCCAAAGAGCTGGGCCGCCGCCAGCGCGCCTAGCGTGTAGGTCGGGAAATAGCCCCAGCCGCCGTCCGGCCAATGAATGTCCTGCAGGCAGCCCACGGCGGCGTCGGTCGGCACGATGCCTAAAAGCTCGCGCATGCCCTCGTTCCAGGCGCCCGGCAGGTCGGCGAGCGCGAGGTCGCCCGCCAGCAGGGCGCGCTCCAGCCGGTAGCGCAGCATGATGTGCAGCGGATAGGTCACCTCGTCGGCGTCGACGCGGATGAAGCCCGGCACGACCCAGGTGTAGACGCGGTGGATGTTGTCGGCGGTCCAGGCCGGCCCGTCCTTGCCGAAGGCGGCGCGCATGCGCGGTGCTGCAAAGGCCAGAAAGGCATCGCTGCGGCAGGCCTGCATCTCCATCAGCAGCGACTGGCTTTCGTGCAGCACCATGCCGCGCGCGTTGCCGACCGGCTGGCGTCGCCACGCGCGCGGCAGGCCGGCCTCGTAGAGCCCATGCCCGGTCTCGTGCAGGGTGCCCATCAGGGCGCGCGCGAAGTCGGCCTCGTCATAGCGGGTAGTGATGCGCACGTCGTCGGCCGTACCGCCGGTGAAGGGGTGCTCCGAGACATCGAGCCGGCCATGGCTGAAATCGAAGCCGATCAGGCGGATCAGCTCCTCGCCCAGCTTGCGCTGCTGGGCGACGGGAAACGGCCCGTCGAGCACGAGCGGCTTGGGCGCGCGCCCCTGGTGTTCCATGACACGGCCCAGCAGGTCGGGCAGGAAGCCGCGCAGCTCGGCGAACAGCGTGTCGATGCGCGCGGAACGGCCGCCCGGCTCGAACTCGTCGAGCAGCGCATCGTAGAGCGATGTGCCGAGCGCGGCGGCCTTGGCCTCGCCGACCCGGCGCATCACCGCCAGGACCTCGGAGAGTGTCGGCAGCAGCGACGTGAAGTCCTTGTTCTTGCGGGCCTCCCGCCAGGCCATCTCGCAGGCCGAGGTGGCGCGCGTGCGCGCCTCGACGAGCTCGGCAGGCAGCGCGCTTTCATGCACCCACGAGCGGCGCATCTCGCGCAGATTGGCCGCACGCCACGGATCGAGGCTCCGCGCAGCCTCTTCCGCCCGCGCCAGCAGCTCGGGCATGTCGGGCGCCGAGATCATGCCGTGGGCGATGACGCCCAAGGTGGCGAGCTGATCGGCGCGGTCTTCGCTGGCGCCTTCGGGCATCATGGCCGAGCGGTCCCAGTTCAGGATCGCGCAGGCGCGGTGGACGGCGCTCAGCCGCGCGAAGCGGCGTTCCAGCTCGGCATAAGGATCGTTGGCGATCATGTCTTTACCTTCGTGCGGCCGGCGACGGTGAGTCGTCCGTTCTCCCAATGATAGGCGAGATAGACGCCGGCCAGCGCCGCCGCGAGCAGGAGCCAGGTGATGGCGTATTGCAGGTGGTCGTTGGGAATATCGAGCCGCGTCTGGCCGCCCACCGGCACGCCGCCGGGATTGGGCGCGGCGTCGGCCTCCAGGAAGAACGCGTCGAGCTTGGGATCAGGCTTGCCGCCCGCCATGCTGCGCATCAGCGGCACGTCGACATGGAACCAGACATTACGGTCGGGCGCGTTGTCGGGCGCGAACTGGCGCTGTTCCTGGTTGCGCCGCACGATGCCGGTGAGCTGGACGGTGCCGGCAAGCTGGCCCTCGGCGCGGCGCGCCGGATCCTTCTTCTCCTGGGGAACAAAACCGCGGTCGAACAGGACCACCTTCCCGTCATCGGTCTTGACCGGCGTGACGACCTGCAGGCCGACGGTGTTCTTGAGGCTGCGCGCGGCGAGATAGAATTCCCTGTCGTGCAGGAAGCTGCCCGCAATCTTCACGCGGCCGTACTCGAAACGCAGCGGATCGCCCTGCAGCAGCTCGTCGAGCGTGATCGGCGCCGCCGCCTGGTTGGTGGCGATGCGGTCGAGGATGTCGCGCTTCCACTCGCGGCGTTCCATCTGCCAGACGCCGAGCCCCAGCGAGACCACGAAGATCGGCAGCGAGATGAGCGTGGGCCACAGTGCCGGCCGCAGCCTGATCATGATGCTTCCCCTAGCCATCGAGCTCGGTCGAGCGATGGGTATATTGCTGAGCGATCAGCAGCGCCTTCAGCACACGCAGCAGCCAGACCGCCAGCCCGACGGTGAACGGCCCCCAGATCAGGACGTGCACCCACCACGGCGGCTCGAAGCGGAACTCGACCCAGAACACGAGGATCATGACGATGGCGCCCAAACCCATGATGACGAAGACGGCGGGCCCGTCGCCGGCGTCGTTGCCGCGCAGGTCGAGATCGCATACGGCACAGCGATCGACGACGGCCAGCAGGCCGCGGAACAGCCGGCCGCGGCCGCACCGCGGGCAGACCCCGCGCAGCGCGATGTCGACGGGCGATTGGCGCGGCCACTCGGACATCATCTGCTCCCAAAGGCGAACCGCCGGGGAGCGCCCGGCGGATTCATAACTCTCATTCTCCCCGCCATCAGGTTCCTCTCCCCCGCTAGGGGGAGAGGTTGGGTGAGGGGGATGCGCACGTCGTTGCCCCCTCACCTAGCCTCTCCCCCCTAGCGGGGGAGAGGAACTTGAAATGATGGAGACGCCTAACTCACTCAGTGCAGCGCGATGGGCGCGTTGCCCGAGCCCCACCAGTAGATGCAGAAGAACAGGAACAGCCACACCACGTCGACGAAGTGCCAGTACCAGGCGGCGGCCTCGAAGCCGAAATGCTGCCGCGGCTTGAACTGGCCGGCCATGGCGCGGAACAGGCAGACCAGCAGGAAGGTGGTGCCGACCATGACGTGGAAGCCATGGAAGCCGGTGGCCATGAAGAACGTCGACGAATAGATGTTGTCGCGGAAGCCGAACGGCGCGTGGAAGTACTCGAAGGCCTGGATCGAGGTGAAGGCGATGCCGAGCAGCACCGTGAGCGTCAGCCCGCGCACGGCGTCGCGCTTGTTGCCCTCGAGGATGGCATGGTGCGCCCACGTGACCGTGGTGCCCGAGAGCAGCAGGATCAGCGTGTTCATGAACGGCAGGTCGAACGGCGCGATGACGTGCACGCCCTTGGGCGGCCAGACGCCGCCGGTCGCCTCGGCGCGGACCGGCATGTCGGCCGCGCCGGGGAACAGCGAGGCATCGAAGAACGCCCAGAAGAACGCGGCGAAGAACAGCACCTCCGAGGCGATGAACAGGATCATGCCGTAGCGCAGGCCGAGCTGGACCACCGCGGTGTGGTACTTGCGCGACTCGACGATGACGTCGCTCCACCACCAGAACATCACGGCGAAGATGATCAGGAAGCCGGGCGCGACGATCCACCACTCGACGGCCTTGACGACGGTCTCGACGTGGGGACCCAACAGGTCGGGATGCATGCCGAGCGCCGCGCCAAAGGCCAGCAGCAGCGCGCCGATGGCGCCCAGCGCCGGCCAGGGGCTGGGGTCGACGAGATGATAGGGATGCTTCTGCACGCCGTCGGCCATTTTCATCCACCCTTTCCGGATTCATTGGCGGGAGCGCCGCCCAGCAAAGTCTTCGCCCGCTCCGTCTTGGCCTCGAAGAAGGTGTAGGAGAGCGTAATCGTGCGAATGTTGTCGTAGCGCCGATCCTTGTCCATCTCGGGATCGACGAAGAATACCACGGGCATGTCGACCGACTGGCCCGGCTGCAGCAGCTGCTCGGTGAAGCAGAAGCATTGCAGCTTGTTGAACCACGGGCCGGCGGGCTCCGGCGTGACGTTGTAGGTCGCGGTGCCGACGATCGGCCGCTGCGAGACGTTGGTCGCACGGAAGTAGACCAGCTTCTCCTCGCCCAGCCGAACCTTGACCTCGCGCTCGACCGGCTGGAAGCGCCACGACAGGTTGGGATCGACGTTGGAATCGAAGCGCACGGTGACGGTGCGCGACAGCACCGGGCGCCCCTCTCCCTGGGCACCCTCCTGCGCCGCGATCGGCGTGCCGGCAAAGCCCGTCGCCTTGCAGAACATCTCGTAGAGCGGCGAGGCGGCATAGGCGAGCGCCAGCATGCCGCCCACGATGGCGACCAGGCGCCAGGCCAGACGGGCGTTCCGGTCGGGAGCAGCCCTCATCCCTGGCCTCCCATGCGCACCAGGGTGAGCAGGAAGAAGATCGCCGCCAGCGCCAGCAGGAAGACCGCCATGAACAGGTTCTTGCCGCGCTGGCGGCGGTGCATGTCGGTATCGCCCGGACGGCGGTCTTCGGTCATGGCGACGCTCATCCGACCAGTGTCCGGGCGACCAGGATCCGGGCCACCACCCCGTCGAGCGGCAGGGCGGCGAACAGGACGGCGAGATAGAGCAGCGAGAAGCGGAACATCCGCCGGGCCGCCGGAAAGGCGCTGCGGTCGTCGGCGGTGCGCCACACCACGGCGGCATGGCCGATGAAGGCCAAGCTCATCGCCAGCGCCACGGCGCCATAGAACCACCCGACCGCGCCCAGCAAGGTCGGCGCCAGCGCCACCGGCATCAGCACCAGGGTGTAGAGCAGCATCTGACGCTTGGTCTCGCGCGGGCCGGCGACCACCGGCAGCATGGGCACGCCGGCGCGGCGATAGTCGTCGCTGCGATAGAGCGCCAGCGCCCAGAAATGCGGCGGCGTCCACAGGAAGATCAGCAGGAAGAGCACGATGCCGACGGCCGACACGTCGCCGGTGACGGCCGCCCAGCCGATCATCGGCGGAAACGCGCCGGCCGCGCCGCCGATCACGATGTTCTGCGGCGTCCGGCGCTTCAGCCAGATCGTGTAGACGAAGACATAGAACAGGATCGCCGCCACCAGCAGCGCCGCGGCGACGTAGTTGGTCGCAACCGCCATCAACAGGACGGAGAAGATCGACAGCAGCACGCCCAGGCCCAGCGCGTCGTCGGGCGCGACGCGGCCGGCCGGCAACGGCCGATTGGCCGTGCGCGCCATCAGCGCATCGAGGTCACGCTCGTACCACATGTTGATGGCGCCGGCGGCTCCCGAGCCCAGCGCGATCGCCAGCACCGCGAGGCCGGCGGCAAAGGGGTGCGCGTGCCCCGGCGCGATCAGCACGCCGCCCAGCCCGGTGAACACCACCAGCGACATGACGCGCGGCTTCAGCAGATCGACGTAGTCGCGTACACGCGAGGAGTCGCGCACCCGCGTGGGCGCCGCCGCGTCGAATGCCCTGGTCAGGATCTGTGTCGTATCGCTCATCGCCTTCAAGGCGAAGGCGCCCGCCCTATTGGATTATCAGGGGGCGCCTCCGCTCCTCGATCAGTGGTGCGCCGTGGGCGAGATGTGCGGCAGTTCCTCGAACGTGTGGAACGGCGGCGGCGAAGGCACCGTCCATTCCAGCGTCGTGGCGCCCTCGCCCCAATAATTGGCGCCGACCCGCCGGCCGGCCAACAGCGTGCCGAACACGACGAAGATCAGCCAGAAGATGGTCGAGCCGAACGAAATGAAGGCGCCGACCGAAGAGATGAAGTTCCAGTGCGCCATCGCGTCGGGATAGTCGACATAGTGGCGCGGCATGCCGGCGAGCCCGCTGAAATGCATCGGGAAGAAGGTCAGGTTGACGCCGATGAAGGTCGTCCAGAAATGGATCTGGCCGGCCCACTCGGGATACTGCCGGCCGGTCATCTTGCCGAACCAGTAGTAGAAGCCCGCGAACATGCCGAACACGGCGCCGAGCGACAGCACGTAATGGAAGTGCGCGATCACGTAGTAGGTGTTGTGCAGCGCATAGTCGACGCCTGCATTGGCCAGCACGACGCCGGTGACGCCACCCACGGTGAACAGGAAGATGAAGCCGATCGCCCACAGCATCGGCACTTCGAGCCGGATCGAGCCGCCCCACATGGTGGCGATCCAGCTGAAGATCTTCACGCCGGTCGGCACGGCGATGACCATGGTGGCGGCCACGAAATAGGCGCGCGTGTCGACGTCCATGCCGACGGTGAACATGTGGTGCGCCCACACCACGAAGCCGACGACGCCGATCGCCACCATCGCGTAGGCCATGCCGAGATAGCCGAAGATCGGCTTCTTGGAAAAGGTCGAGATGATGTGGCTGACGATGCCGAAGGCCGGCAGGATCATGATGTACACCTCGGGATGGCCGAAGAACCAGAAGAGGTGCAGGAACAGCGTCGGGTCGCCGCCGCCGGCCGGATCGAAGAAGTGCGTGCCGAAGTTGCGGTCGGTCAGCAGCATGGTGATGGCGCCGGCCAGCACCGGCAGGGCGAGCAGCAGCAGGAAGGCCGTCACCAGGATCGACCAGGCGAACAGCGGCATGCGGTGCAAGGTCATGCCCGGCGCGCGCATGTTGAAAATGGTGGTGATGAAGTTGATGGCGCCCAGGATCGAAGAAGCGCCCGCGAGGTGCAGCGAGAAGATGGCGAGGTCCATGCCCGCGCCCTGCTGGATGGTGAGCGGCGGGTAGATCGTCCAGCCGGTG
>JABCYT010000181.1 GCA_013290035.1 Alphaproteobacteria bacterium | reverse complement strand
TCTGCCCCGGCACCTCAGGCAATATCAGCGCGCGCGTGGCCGACGGCTGGCTGATGACGCCGACCAATTCCTCGCTGGGCGAGCTTTTGCCCGGCCAGCTCTCCAAGATCGATCTTTCAGGCAAGCACGTGGCCGGCGATCCGCCGACCAAGGAGGCGCTGCTGCATCGCTCGGTCTACGACGTGCGGCCCAGGGACGGCGCCATCGTGCATCTTCATTGCACGCACGCCGTGGCGATCTCCTGCCTCGATCCGTCGTGCCATCACAACAAGGAGACCACGCTGCCGCCGATCACGCCGTACTTCGTGATGCGGGTCGGCAAGCTGCCGCTGGTGCCCTACTTCAAGCCGGGTGACCCCAAGCTCGCCGACGCCATCCGCGACTATGCCAGGGGCCATCGCGCCGTGCTCCTGGCCAATCACGGGCCGGTCGTCGCCGGCACGTCGCTGTCGGCCGCGTCGGCCTCGATCGAGGAGCTGGAAGAGACCGCCAAGCTCCACCTGCTGTTGCAGGGCTTCAAGGTACGCCTGCTGAGCGACGCGCAGGTGCGTGACGTCGAAAAAGCGTTTCCGTCGTGAGTCCCAACGTCGCCTCATGCCCTCTGTCATCCTGCGCTCAGGATGACAAATAGCGCCAGGACCAAATCCATGCCCAAGCTCGCCGCCAACCTCTCCTGGATCTACCAGGAAGTCCCCTTCCTGCAGCGCTTCGGCGCCGCCGCCGCCCACGGCTTCAAGGCCGTCGAGGTCCTGTTCCCCTACGAGGCGCCGGCGGCCGACATCGCCGGCGAACTCAAGAAGCACCAACTGGCGCAGGCATTGTTCAACCTGCCGCCGGGCGATTGGAGCAAGGGCGAGCGCGGCCTGGCGGCGTTACCCGGCCGCGAGGCCGAGTTCTCGGCCGCGCTCGACAAGGCGCTCGACTACGCCAAGGTCCTGGAATGCCGCACGCTTCACGTCATGTCCGGCATGATCGCGCCGGCTGCCGACGTGAAGGCGATGCACAAGACGTTCGTCGCCAACCTCAAGATGGCGTGCGACCGCACCGCCAAGAGCGGCCTCACCCTGGTGCTGGAGCCGATCAACCACCGCGACATTCCGGGCTACTTCACCAACACGACCGATCAGGTGAAGCAGATCATCGACGAGGTGGGCGCGCCGCATCTGCGCCTGCAGCTCGACCTCTATCACATGCAGGTGACGGAGGGAGACCTTACCAAGCGCACCGAACGGCTGTTCCCGATCACCGCCCACGTGCAGATCGCCGGCAACCCCGATCGCAACGAGCCCGACATCGGCGAGGCCAACCATCTCTACCTGCTCGATGTGCTCGACCGGCTGGGCTACCAGGGATATGTCGGCCTCGAATACAAGCCCAAGACCACGACCGGCGCCGGCCTAGGCTGGGCGGCGAAATACGGTATCAAGGCCTGACCCGTGGCGGACAAGAACACGCCCCTCATCGCTTTCGTCGGGCTGGGCTCGATGGGCCTCGGCATGGCGAAGAACCTCTTGAAGCACGGCCACAAGGTGACCGGCGTCGATCCCAGCGCGCCGGCGCGCGATGCTTTCACCGCCGCCGGCGGCACGATCGCGGCAACGCCTGCCGCGGCGGCGGCGGCGGCAGACGTCGTCATCACAGCCGTTGTGAATGCCCAGCAGGTCGAGACGGTGCTCTATGGCGAAGGCGGCGCGGTGGCCAAGCTGCGCAAGGGCGGTCTCGTCATGCAGTGCGCCACCGTGCCGCCGGCGTTCGCCAAGTCGCTCGGCGAGCGGCTCGCAAAGTCAGGTCATGAGCTGCTCGACGCGCCGATGTCGGGCGGCCGCGCCCGCGCCGAATCGGGTGAGCTCACCTTCATGGCCTCGGGTCCCGCCAAGGCCTTCGCCTCGGCCGAATCGATCCTGGCCGCGACCTCGGCCAAGGTGTTTCGCCTGGGCGATGCGCCCGGCGTCGGCTCTCTCGTGAAGACGGTGAACCAGCTGCTGGCCGGCGTGCACATCGCGACCGCAGCCGAAGCGATGGCGCTCGCCGCCAAGGCGGGCGCCGACACGCGCGCCGTCTACGAGGTGATCTCGGCCAGCGCCGGCAATTCCTGGATGTTCGGCAATCGCGTGCCGCACATGCTGGACGACGACTATTCGCCGCTGTCGGCGGTCGAAATCTTCGTCAAGGATCTCGGCCTGGTGCTCGACACCGGCCACGAACACCGCCTGCCGTTGCCGATGGCCGCTGCCGCCCATCAGCTCTTTCTCGCCGCCGCCGGCGCCGGCTGGGGGCGGCTGGATGACGCAGCCGTCGTGAAGGTCTACGAGCAGGCGGGCGACTTCAAAGTGTCGTCGCCCAAGAAGTAGACTGCGCCGATGCGTCGCCAGCGTTTTACCAAGATCGTCGCCACCCTGGGGCCCGCGTCCGCCAGCACCGAGCGCCTGCGCGCACTGTTCGAGGCCGGCGCCGACGTCTTTCGCCTCAACTTCAGCCACGGCGTGCATGACGATCACCGCCAGAGAGTCGAGCAGCTGCGCGCGCTCGAGAAGCACTACAAGCATCCCGTCGCGATCCTGATGGACCTGCAGGGTCCCAAGCTCCGCCTCGGCGCCTTCGCCAAGGGGCCGATGGAGTTGAAGGCCGGCCAGAAGCTGCGCTTCGACCTCGATCCCGCGCCCGGCACGGCCAAGCGCGTGCCCCTGCCCCATCCCGAGATCTTCAAGGCGGCCGAGCCCGGCGGCCTCCTGCTGATCGACGACGGCAAGGTGCGGCTGCGCATCGTGGCGCACGACGCCAGGACGATCGACGTCGTCGTCGAGGTCGCCGGCACGATCAGCGATCGCAAGGGCGTGAACGTGCCCAACCTGATCCTGCCGCTGTCGCCGATGACGCCGAAGGACCGCAAGGATCTCGACTACGGCCTGTCGCTGGGCGTCGACTGGGTGGCGCTCAGCTTCGTGCAGCACGCCCACGACATCGCCGAGCTCAAGAAGCTCATAGCGGGCCGCGCCGCCGTCATGGCCAAGCTCGAGAAACCGCAGGCCATCGACCATCTCGACGAGATCATCGAGCAGAGCGACGGCATCATGGTGGCGCGCGGCGACCTTGGCGTGGAGATGCCGCCCGAGGCGGTGCCGCCGCTGCAGAAGCGCATTCTCGCCGCCTGCCGCGTCGCCGGCCGGCCGGCCATCGTGGCGACGCAGATGCTCGATTCGATGGTCCATGCGCCGACGCCGACGCGGGCCGAGGCGTCCGACGTGGCGACCGCGGTCTATGACGGCGCCGACGCCGTCATGCTCTCGGCCGAATCGGCGTCGGGCCAGTACCCGGTCGAGGCGGTCACCATCATGGACCGCATCATCAAGAGCGTGGAGGGCGATCCGCTCTATCGCCGCCTGATGGATGCGAGCCGCCGCGAGCCCGAGGCGACCACTGCCGACGCCATCAGCGCCGCCGCGCGGCAGTGCGCGCATACGCTCTCGGCGGCGGCCATCGTCACCTACACCAACACCGGCTCGACCACCCTGCGCGCGGCGCGCGAGCGGCCCGACGTGCGCATCCTTTGCCTCACGCCCAACCTCAACACCGCGCGGCGCATGACGCTCACCTGGGGCGTCCATCCGGTGCAGACCGAGGACGCGCACAACTTCGCCGACATGGTGCAGCGCGCCGTCCGGGTGGCCCGCAAGGCCGAGCTCGCCCACGCCGGCGAACGCCTGGTGATCACCGCCGGCGTGCCCTTCGGCACGCCGGGCGCCACGAACATTCTGCGGATAGCCTACGTCCCGGAGCGTTGATTTATCTTACAACCAGCCGCGGCTTGGTGAGCGTCGTCGTGATCGCCTGGAAGGCCGACGGCAACGAGGCAATGGCGTTTGCCGAGCCCGCGATCTGGCAGCTCGAGTCGGTCGAGTAGAATCTGGTCTTGTCCGACGCGATCGCCTGCATTGTGGTGCACGGGTTGTGCGTGTCGCCCGAGGAGCAGCCGCTCGTTGGCGCGCCGTAGGCCACGGCGTAAACCGTGGTCCCTGCCGTCGTCGCGGCCTGCGCCGCGGCAATCGCCTGGTCGCACTGCTTCGTCGTCTTGCTGGTCTGGTTGCTCAATGCTGAAGCTGTGGCGTTATAATCGCCATCGCTCAGGAAGATGATCACGTTCTGCGTTCCGGCGACGACCGGCAGCGCCGCCTGCGCCTTGGCGAGCACCTCCGCGCCGTAGCTCCCCTCGCCGCCCTTGGCCGTGACGCATCCCGTCACAGGCGGGGTCGCCGCGCCGTTGCCGACCGCCTGCACGAGCGGCGATGTATTGCTCAGGGCGCCGGAACCGTTGTTGTACGTCGAGTCGAGCGTGGTGCCGATCTGGTACTTGATGTTGGCGGAGAGGTACGGAGTCGAGTTCGGCTGGGTAGCGCATGGATGCGAGGTCGGGCTGTACTGCGTGGCCATGCCCGGGAAGATCATCAGGCCGACCTTGTCCAGCGAGGTTGGCATGGTTTTCAGAACGCTCTGGATCGAGTATTCGGCGCACTGGAATCGCGTCGGATGACTGATGCCCGGCACCGTGCAGCCGGGGTCCGCGCTGTTCATCGACCCCGTGGCGTCGAGCACGAACATCACGTTTAACGGCACCGCCGTGCCGCCCGCCTTGGCGGCGCTCGACGTCGACGTCAAGGTGATCGACGAGAATCCGAAAGCCTTGAGAAAATTGGTCGAGACCGTCGCCGTCCGCGTCACTTGGGCGACGTTCGCGGTCGTCCCGTTGCAAGTCGGCAGATTTGCCGTGGCGGTGTCGCACGAAACGGACACGCTGGTGTTGGTGACCGTGACTTTCGTCGACGGGTTTGCCGTCGTCCAGTTGGTGACGGCGGTCTGGACAGTGCCCTGGGTCGCATTGGTCTGTTGAAGCGCGTTGGCTCCCACCAGCGCCGCCGCGGTGGTATCGGCATCGAACGATTTCTTCGCGGCGTAGATGCGGCCGGCATCGATCGTCAACCCGGCCGTGCCCACCAACCCCATGGCCATGAGGCCGAACATGATGGCGGTAGCACCTGCCCGGTCGTGAAAAATACCGCGAATGTTCCGAGAGACGGCGGAGATCGAATGTTTCATCGTCTGGTTCCCCTTATTGAATCATCTGCGCCGTCTGGGCGCTCAGGTTGCAGCCGCTCGGCGCGTAGTTGACGCCCATGACCGTCAGATTGCAGGGATAGGTCGCCCTCACGACCGCCGATTGGCCGGCGACCATCGACGCCAGGCAGGTGGCATCGCTGGTGCAAGCCGTGCCGTTGATCCTCACGGTTATGGTCGTGTGCGCCGAAGCCAAACCCGGCGCGGCAGCAGCGATCGCCGCCGTCGTCGAGGAATAGGGTGTCGTGGTGCCGCGACTCAATGCGAGCGTCAGTGCGCCTTGGGCGACCGCGTTGGTGAGACTCATGTATTGGTTCATGGCGACGCCGAATTGGAAAATGCCCGTCACAATCATGAGCAGGACGGGAGAAATGATTGCGAACTCGATGGCCGAGACGCCCTCGTCGTTCTTCAACAGGCAGCAGAACAGAGAACGCATTTTAGAAATCTCCGGACTGAACTCTGCTGGTCGAGGAAATTCCTGACGCAGGCACCTTGGAGCCGATCCTCGAGATTTTTGAGTCGCTGAATTGTTTCAGTCGTTACAGCCGTGAATCTCCACATCAGTTGAAACTTTCGCCGACGCTCCGCGCGTTCGTCGGCAGCGACGCCGAAGCCTTTTCTTCGGCCATCACGAATATTCCTTAGTTTCGCCTCAACTGGCGACCGTGTGCGGGCCGAAAGATCGGGGATGGGCGCGAAGGTTCCCTCGTAATTCGTTTGAAGCACATTTTGAGAGGCGATCATGGACAGCATGACCAACAAGCCCCGCGCCATCGCCCGCCGCCGCAGCAGGATGGCGCTGACCTGGATCGATTTCCTGGTCATCGCTGCCATAATTTTGACGTTTGCGGCGATCGTCAGCACAACCGTTAGCCGTGCCAAGGCGTCGACCCACAACGGCGCGTCCTCGCCTGAATTCTCGACCGAGGTCAGCCAGATCCAGGACGACCCCGGCCTGATCAAGGCAAAAATAAGATTGGCGGCCGGCGCGCCCTGGAGCTGAGCGCGCGCTAGTTCTTCGGACGCTTGTCGATCACCCGGCGCGCCTTGCCCATCGAGCGCTCGACGGCGCCAGGTGCGGCAATCTCGACCTCGGCCGACAGCCCGCACATCCCTTTCAGCCGTTGTGCCAGCGCTGCCGCCGAGCGGTTGGCGCCTTCCCCATCCAACGCCATCCGCGCTTCCACACGCACCAGGAGATCGTCGAGGGCGCCGGTCCGCGTGAGCTCGAGCACGTAGTGCCCACTCAGCGCCTGGTCGCGCAGGATCTGCTCCTCGACCTGGCTCGGAAACAGATTGACGCCGCGCACGATCAGCATGTCGTCGCTGCGTCCGGTGATCTTGGCCATGCGCCGCAGCGCCGTCAGCGATCCCGGCATCAGGCGAGTCAGGTCGCGCGTGCGGTAACGGATGACCGGCATCGCCTCCTTGGTGATCGAGGTCAGCACCAGCTCGCCCGGCTCGCCCTCGGCCACCGGCCGTCCTGATTCCGGATCGACGATCTCGGGATAGAAGTGATCCTCCCAGATCGTCGGACCGTCCTTGGTCTCGGCGAATTCGCAGGCCACGCCCGGCCCCATCACTTCGCTCAGGCCATAGAGGTCAATGGCATCGATGCCGAGCCGGCGCTCGATCTCCGCGCGCATGCCCTCGGTCCAGGGCTCGGCGCCGAACAGGCCGAGCCGCATGGCGGTGTCGCGCGGATCGACGCCCTGGCGCTCGAACTCGTCGGCGATCGCCAGCATGTAGGACGGTGTCATCAGCACGACCCGCGCG
>JABCYT010000180.1 GCA_013290035.1 Alphaproteobacteria bacterium | reverse complement strand
CCTGTCCAGCATGTCGGGCACGACGCCGGGGCGCAGGCCGAGATTGCGGCCCTGCTTCCAGCCGTGCACGGCATAGCCCTGCGTCTTCAGGAAACTCCTGAGCGGCTGGGTCGAGAAATCGCTGGCCAGCAGACCGGGCAGCACAAGCACCGGATGACCGTCGCCCCGCGCCGCGGCCGCAAGCCACGGCCGCAGCAGCATGAAGGCGCCCAGCTCCTGCAAGGCACGGCCTTCGAGCAGCAGCAAGGTTCGCGAGGGGGGACGCAACGCCTGGGCCGTAGCCGTCATTTGGCTTCCTTGTTCGTTGGCACGTGTCCGTTCACACGACGGTCTCACATATCGGAATTGGCCGAAAGGGTTTCAACCGGCCACAACCGCCTTCTTGAGCTCATCCGCCGCCTCGACCAGATAGTCGCCGAGACGGCCGACATCGGGCACCGCGCGACGATCGGCGGTCAGGCCGAAATTGAGCGCGTCCATGTAGCTCTGCACCGTGATGTTGAGGGCTGCCCCATGGGCCGCGATCGACACCGGATACAGCGCCGTCACCTTGGCGCCGGCGCAGTAGAGCGGCATCGGCGGACCGGGCACGTTGGAGATCGAGACGTTCATCGGCATCGGCAGGCGATCGGCGAGGCCGCTGCGGCCATAGACCAGCATGACGAGCTGCAGCAGGATCGGTGCGCCGACGAAGGCGAAATCCTGCGGCACGGCATCGCGGAACGTGCCGGCGAGCTGCTTGGCCTGCGACGAGGATCTGACGATAGCGGCGAGCCGTTCCGCCGGATCGGCGATGTCGGTCGCGATCTGGCAGAGCATGCCCGAGACCTGGTTGTTCTGCCGCGTGTCGCCGGGCTCGCGCAGGCTGATGGGCACGCCTGCGATCAAAGGCTTCAGGGGCAGCTGGTCCTTCTCCTGGAGGTAGCGGCGGAGCGCGCCGCTGCACACCGCCATCACCACATCGTTCAACTTGGCGCCGCTTGCCTTGGCGATCGCCTTGGCGTCGCCGAGCGAGATCGTGCGCGCGGCATAGCTGCGCTCGCGGGTGATGGTGGTGTTGAACGGCGTCCGGGGCGCGTCCAATGTCGGCAACTGGGTGAGCAGGCTCTGCAGGGTGCCGAGCGCCTTGGGCGTCTCGCCCGGCTTGGCGAGGAAGGCGTCGGTCATGGCGTTCATGATGGCGGGTGCCGTTTCCCACATCTTCAATTGCTGGCGCATCATGTTGCCCATGATGTCGGCGATGCCCTTCACCGGATCGACCGCGGTCGGCGAACTGGGCGCCGGCTTGGACGGGGCTGCTTTGGTTGGCGGGGGCGCCACCTCGCGCGGCTCAGCCGTCACGTCGTACAGCGCCTTGTTGATCGCCATGCCGGCCCCGCCGTCGATCGCGGCATGATGAACCTTCGAGTAGAGAACGCCCTGGCCGTTTTCGAGGCCGGTGATGACGTAGAACTGCCAGAGCGGACGGCTGCGATCGAGCGTGTTGGCGTGCAGCCGGCCGATCACTTCCTCGAGTTGCGCCTCGGTGCCGGGCGCGGGCAGGGCCGTCTCGCGCAGATGGTAGTCGAGGTCGAGGTCATGGGCGTCGACCCAGCCGGGATGGTCGAGGTCGTAGAGCGACGGCGCCAGCCGCTTGGAGAAGATCGGGATGGTATGCAGCCGGCTTTCGAAGAAGCGGCGGAAGTGCCGATAGAAACTGCCCTCGAGTCCCTCGGGCAGCTGAAAGTAGGTCAGGCCCGCGACGTGCATCGGGGTCTCGGGCGTCTCGAGATAGAGGAACGAGGCGTCGATGCCCGACAGCTGCTGCTGGTCCATGGCGTCCTCCCGAAAGCGCTTCGGCTTCTTTGCTTGGACGAGTTGTCCTCTGAATCCGCAAGCTAATCAATTGAAAAACAAAGATAATTGTATTTTATTCTCGCATCGCACAAATTCATGTTGCAATGCACCATAACGATCACATATACGCCCGGTCAGTACATATCCACCCGCACCCAACCGCATCAGGAACCGACCATGACCACCACCAATACCGCGCTCGACGACGTGATCGAGCATGCCACCGAGACCACCAAGGCCGCCTCCGAGCGCGCCCGCGAGTTTGCCCAGATCGGCGTCCGCAAGGCGACCGAGGGCTTCGAACAGATCAGCAAGGCGGCGCAGACGGCGACGGAAGAGCTGAACAGCCAGATGACCCAGGCCCGCGAGGGCGCCACCAAGGCCGGCCTCAAGCTGCTCGAGGTCGCCAGGGAAGACGCCGACGCGAGCTTCGCCGCGGTGCGCGATTTCCTCGCCGCCAAGTCGCCGATCGAGGCGTTCGACGTCTCGGCCAAGTACTGGCGCGGCCGCCTGGAGGCCCGCATGGCGCAGGCCCAGGATCTCGGCGCCTTCGTGCGCAAGGCCGCCGACGAGGCGGTTCGTCCGATGCAGGAGCGCATCGAGAAGTTTACCAAGGCTGCCGCCTAAGCCCTCACGCCCCCTCGAGGCAAAGGCCCGTCCGCGAGGACGGGCCTTTTCCATGCGCCGATCGTGGCAAGCACGAAGCGCACGCGCTCGTCGACCGATACGAGCGGCAGGGCCACGAGTTCGTAGCCGCAGGCCGCATACGCCACGACGACCGCTTCGCAGACGCGCGGGCCATCGGCAATCACGTGGAAGCGTTCAAAGTCGGACATGATTATACTGATGCCAAAGCGCGTTCGCGGGAGGGGGCATGGATCGGTTCTGGCTCAAAAGCTATCCGCCCGGGGTGCCGTCGGACATCGATCCCTCGGTCTATCCCAGTGTCGTAGCCTTGCTCGAGGAGAGCTTCGCCAAGTATCACGGCCAGAAGGCCTATGTCTGCATGGACAAGGCGATCACCTTTGGTGAGGTCGACACGCTTTCCCAGGCACTTGCCGCCTGGCTGCAGGGCAGGGGGCTCAGGCGCGGCGCGCGGGTGGCGATCATGATGCCCAACGTGCTGCAGTATCCCGTCACGGTGGCGGCCGTGCTGCGGGCGGGCTTCATTGCCGTCAACGTCAATCCGCTCTACACGGCGCCCGAGCTCGAACATCAGCTCGAGGACTGCGGCGCCGAAGCCGTGATCGTGCTGGAGAATTTCGCCAGCACCCTGGAGCAGGCGCTTCGCGCCGGCGAGGCCAAGACAGCGGTCAAGCATGTCGTCGTGGCCTCGATGGGTGACCTGCTGGGATTTCCCAAGGGCCTGATCGTGAACTTCGTGGTGCGCACCCTGCGCAAGATGATCCCGGCCTTCACCCTGGCCGGGCATTTCAAATTCAACGACGTGATCGCGGCCGGCCGCGCGATGGCTTTCGCGCGCCCCGACCTCGGCCCCGACGACGTGGCGGTGCTGCAATATACCGGCGGCACCACGGGCGTGGCCAAGGGCGCCACCTTGCTTCACCGCACGATCGTGGCGAACCTGCTCGCCTCCGAGGCATGGATGCAGCCCGGGCTCAAGCGCAAGCAGCTCACCGGCCAGTTCACCATCGTCTGCGCCCTGCCGCTCTATCACGTCTTCGCCTTCATCGCCTGCGGGCTGCTCGGCATGCGCACCGGCGCGCTCAACATCCTGATTCCCAATCCGCGCGACATGAAGGGCACGGTCAAGGAGCTCGCCAAGTACCGCATCAACATCTTTCCCGGGGTCAACACGCTGTTCAACGGGCTCGCCAACCAGCCCGACTTCGCCAAGCTCGATTTCTCCGGGCTCGCCATCTCCAACGGCGGCGGCATGGCGGTGCAGGAAGCGGTGGCCAAGAAATGGCTCGCCATTACCGGCTGCCCGATCGTCGAAGGCTACGGCCTCAGCGAGACCTCGGCTGGCGTCACCTGCAACCCCACCGACTCGGTGGCCTATACCGGATCGATCGGCCTGCCGTTGCCCAATGTCGAGATCAAGCTTCTCGACGACCATGGCCAGGAGCTGCCGTTGGGCGAGGCTGGCGAGATCGCCATCCGCGGGCCGCAGGTCATGCAGGGCTACTGGCAGCGGCCGGACGAGACGGCCCTGGTCATGACGCCGGACGGCTTCTTCAAATCGGGCGACATCGGCGAGATGGATGCGCGCGGCTATATCAAGATCGTCGATCGCAAGAAGGACATGATCATCGTCTCGGGCTTCAAGATCTTTCCCAACGAGATCGAGGCCGTGGTGGCAAGCCATCCGGGCGTCCTGGAATGCGCCGTGGTCGGCGTGCCCGACACCGGCTCCGGCGAGGCGGTGATGCTGTTCGTCGTGAAGAAGGATCCGTCGCTCACCAAGGAAGCGCTGGCCGAGTACTGCAAGCAGCATCTCACCGGATACAAGCGGCCGAAATACATCGAGTTCCGCAACGAACTGCCCAAGACCAATGTCGGAAAGATCCTGCGACGTGAACTGCGCGACAGCATGTTGAAAAAGGCGGCCTGAACGGCGGCCTTGATTTAGCGCGTCGCCTGCAACCTCCCCCATCCGCCCGCGTTCCACCGGGGAGATTTACCCCTTGAGGAGGGTGCGATGACGCCGACCAAGCTCTTTGTCGTGGCCGCTATGGGCCTGTCTGCCACTGCCTGCAGCTATTCGAATACCACCACTGCCGCTGCTCCTGTTCCCGTGGCCTACCGCAGCGGCGCCGAGCAGGCCTGCCTGGATTACGGCTTCAACCCCGGCACCGATTCCTACAATCGCTGCGTCGTGCGTGAAGCCCAATCGCGCGCCGTTGGCCGCATGCCGGCTGACTACGCCATGGCCCGCATCGACGCGGATGCCCGGAATGCCTGTTATTCGTACGGCCTGACGGTCGGCAGCGCGCCCTACGACCGCTGTGTCGGCCGCGAGATCGAGGCCCGCCGCTATAGCCAGCAGGCGGTCGTGACGTCGACGCCGGGTACTTATTATCCATCGACGACTGTCTATACGACGACGCCGGGGTATGCGCCCGCGCCGGTCGTCTATGCGCCGGCGCCGGTGACTTATGAGCCGGCCGCGACCACGCCGCCGGCGGGCGTTCAGGCCTTCCGCGACGAGTACGGTTTCCGCTATGATGGCCAGGGGAACCGGATCGACCGCAACGGCAACATCATCAGCCCGCAGTCGACCCGTCCCTGAACAGGGGGCGCGATGGCTGCGAGATGTTTGAGTGCTGCGACGATAGTGGGCTTGGCACTGGCAGGTTGCAGCAACGTGCTGCCGCGACCCGACTACGTCGACGTCAAGACGCCGGCTTCCTTCCGGACCGAACCGGGAGGCGTGCGGGTCGACAACGCGAGCTACACGCTCGACGCCGAGGGTTTCCGCGTCGACCCGCAGGGCGAACGGATCGGCATGATCGACGTGCCGGCCAAGACGGCAGGCGATAATTCCAACGCCGTCGCCGGCTACTACATCAGCTCCACCGGCCAGGTCGCGCCCGGCCGCGTCGCGTCGACCAGCGACATCGTGGCCCCGCCGGGCAGCGAGCCGCTGCCCTCGCAGATGCCGCAGCAGGTCCCGATTGCCCCGGCCCCGGCCAACGTGCCGCCCCCGCCCGGTTACAAATAGCCGGGCCTGAGGCGTTCAAAGCCGGCGCGCTACTCGATCTTCACACCAGCCGCCCGGATCACCGGGGCCCACTTGGCGATTTCGTCCTTGATGAATTTCGCCGTTCGTTCGGGCGAGGTGTCGGTGGTCGGCACCGCAGCGATGTCCTCCAGGAACTTGATCATGTCGGGATCGGCCATGAGCTTGCGTGAAGCCTGGTCGAGCGTGTCGACGACCGGCTGCGGCAGGCCAGCCGGCCCGAGGATGAGGTTGAACGTATAGGCTTCGTAGCCCTTCACGCCGGTCTCGCTCATGGTGGGAATTTCCGGCGCGATTGCGGCGCGCTTGGCGTGGGCGTAGGCCAGGATACGGACCTTGCCGGCGCGATGCTGCTGCAGGGTCGTGCTGAAAGTCTCGAACATCCACGCGACCTGGCCCGACATGAGATCGTTGACCGCCGGGCTCGAGCCGCGATAGGGCACATGGACGACGTCCATGCCGCCGACCTCGCGTTTGAAATACTCGCCGGCGAGATGGAGAATGCTGCCGGTGCCCGACGAGGCGTAGGAATACTTGGCAGGGTTCTTCTTCATCTCCTCGACCAGGCCCATGACCGAGTCGGGCATCGAGGGATGCGTGACCAGCACCAGGGGATTGACGCAGATCGAGGAGATCGGCGTGAAGTCCTTCACCGCGTCGTAGGCCGGATGCACGAACGCCGTTGGATTGATGGCGTGGGTCGAGGATGGCGCGAACAGCAAGGTATAGCCGTCGGGTTTGGCGTTCTTGACCTCGACCGCGCCGATTGAGCCCGCGGCGCCGGCCTTGTTGTCCACGATCATGGTCTGGCCCAGCAGGGTCGTCATCTTCTCGGCCGTCTTGCGGCCGATGATGTCGGTCGGACCGGCCGGCGCAAACGGCACGACAAGGCGCACGATACGTTCGGGATATTTGCTCTCAGCGCGGAGGATGGCGGGCGCAGCCAAGGTTGCCAGCGGCGCGCCCAGGCCCGCCGCCAGAAGGTGACGTCGTTTCATTGTACTCCTCCCTTTACTCGACTACTTCAGTGTCTCGTTGAACAACTCGATCATGGCGTTCCACGACCGGCGATCCGTCGCCTCGTGGTAGAAGAAACCCTTCATGCCGCGCGAATCCGCCGCCGGATTGGTGAAACTGTGGCCGGCACCGCCGTAAAGCTGCAGGCGCCAGTCGATGCCGGCGGCCTTCATCTCCTTTTCGAAGTCGACGCGCTGCTCGGGCGGGATGATGGGATCGTCGGCGCCGATGCAGACCAGCACCTTGCCCTTGATGTTCGCGGCGTCCTGCGGCTGCGCGGTGGCGAGGCCGGAATGGAAGCCCACGATCGCCTTGAGGGCGCAGCCCGCCCGGCCGAGCTCGAGC
>JABCYT010000179.1 GCA_013290035.1 Alphaproteobacteria bacterium | reverse complement strand
TCGCGCGGCGGGCTGAAGCTCGCCAAGGCGCTGGATCATTTCGCCATTCCGGTCGCCGGCCGCATCGCGCTCGATGTCGGCGCCTCGACTGGCGGCTTCACCGACTGCCTGCTGCAGCGGGGCGCGGCCAAGGTCTATGCCATCGATGTCGGCACCAACCAGCTCGCCTGGAAGCTGCGCAGCGATCCACGTGTGATCTCGATGGAGAAGACCAACATCCGCGACATCACGCGCCAGGAGGTCCCCGAGCCGATCGAGCTGATCGTCTGCGACGCCTCGTTCATCGGCCTGCGCACCGCGCTGCCCGCGGCGCTGGCGCTCGCCGGGCCGGGTGCGCATCTCGTGGCGCTGATCAAGCCGCAGTTCGAGGTCGGCAAGGGCAGGGTGGGTAAGGGCGGCATCGTGCGCGAGCCCGCGCTGCATGCCGAGGTCTGCGCGACGATTTCCGACTGGCTGGCCGGGCAGCCGGGCTGGCACGTGCTGGGAGTCACCGACAGCCCGATCGAGGGCGCCGAGGGCAACAAGGAATTCCTCATCGCCGGCTCGTTCAGCGGATAGCGCGCGAGATCCGGAACTTGTTGTTATCGGCCAGGGTCTCGAACGAGGCGAAGTTGGCCTTGAGCTGGGGCTCGTAGGGCAGGCCGCGGTTGGCAACCATGTAGAAGCGGCCGCCGGGCCGGAGCGCGCGCGCCGCGGCCGCGATGATGCCTTGGCCGAGCGCGGGCTCGGCGGCACGGCCGGCATGGAAGGGTGGATTGCAGACGATGGCGTCGTAGATCGCGGGCGCGGGCTCGACGGCGAGGTCGAGCCAATGGAACGCGGCGCGCGGATCGGCAAGGTTGGCGCGGGCGGCTTCGAGCGCGCGCTGCTCGGCATCGATGAGGTCGATTCGGGCGACGCCGCTGGAGCGTGCGAGGATTTCACGACCGAGGTAGCCCCAGCCGCAGCCAAAATCGGCGACGTGGCCCGAAAGATCGTCGGGCAGATGCCTGGCGAGCAGCGCCGAGCCGTCGTCGATCCTGTCCCAACTGAAGATGCCGGGCTGGCTTTTCCAGGAGCCGTCGCCCACGGGCTGGAGCGAGGCAAGGTCTCGCCAGTAGTCGGGCGGCCGCCTCACGCTGCGCTTCAGCCAAAAGACGCGGCAATGGAATTTCGACAGGGAGTCCGCCAGGCCGAACGCCTTGGCGACATGCTTCGCCAGGCTCGCCGCGCCGTCGTCATTGGCGCCGGCGCAGACCAGGGTACCGCCTGCGCTGAGCAACGCCCAGCCGCGCGCGATGTTGGCGAAGTTCTCTTCCTTGTACTTGGTGAGCAGCACGAGGCCGAGTTCGTAGCCGCCGCTCTCGATGCGCGGCGTGACCGACCAGCCGGTCTGCTTCAGGCGGAGATACGCGGGCCGAAACGACTGCTCGGCGCAAACGTCCTTGAAGGGCAGCGGCTCGGCCCGCAGCAAGAACGCCCGAGCCGATGCGAGGGCTCCCGACTCGAAAGCGTGGACGAGGGCGCGGCCGGCTTGACTCACGGAACCAGAACGGCGCGCCCCATGATCAGGCCCTTGCGCAGCTCCTGCAGCGTGGCGTCGGCTTCGTCGAGCTTGCGCTTGATGATCGGCACCGGCGTCACCTTGCCCGACGTGACGAGGTCCATCATCTCCTTCATCTCGGCCGGGCTGCCGGTCACGGAGCCCACGATCTGGCAGCCGGTGAAGGCGAACATCGGCAGCGGCATGGAGAAGGTGCCGCCGAACAGACCGACGATGATCAGCCGCCCGCCGCGGCCGAGCGCCCTCAGGCCGAACTGGGCGGACGCCTCGGCGCCAACGAAATCGATGGCGGCGCCGACGCCGGTGCCGCCGGTCAGCTCCATCACCTGCTTGCGGGCTTCCTTGTCGCGCGGATCGAGGGCGGCGATCGCGCCGTTCTCGAGGGCGAGCTTGCGCTTGTTCTCGTCGATGTCGGCCACGATCGGCTCGCGGCCCAGCACCGACTTGGCGAAGCGCACGCCCATCAGGCCGACGCCGCCCGCGCCGATCACCAGGATCGGTTTGCCGCCATCCTGGCCCACCGCCTTCTTGACCGCGCCGAACGCCGTGATGCCCGAGCAGGCATAGAGACAAGCAAGTTCCGTCGGCAGGTTGCCGTAGGGGTAGAGGTACTTCGCATCGGGCACGAGCACATGGTCGGCATAGCCGCCATCCTTGTTGACGCCCAGCGCGCGCGGCGTCGGGCAGAGATGCTCGATGCCGTTCTGGCAGTACCAGCATTTGCCGCAGCCGATCCACGGATAGACCACCGCCTTGTCGCCGACCTTGGCGCCCTTGGACTCAGGTCCGACCGCTGCGACCTCGCCCACGATCTCGTGGCCCATGGTGCGCGGCGGCGCCATGGTCTTCTCGGTCGAATATTTGTTGCCGCCGCCCATGTCGAAATAGCCTTCCCACAGATGGACATCGCTGTGGCAGACTCCGGCGGCGGTGATGCGCACCAGCACCTCGGTTCCCTGCGGGGCAGGATTGGCTTCCTCGACCTTCTGCAGCGGCTTGCCGAATTCGACGACCTTGTAGCTCTTCATGGGCGTGCTCCCGTGCCTTCGCGGCGGGAGCATAGAGCATCCTGCCGTCTTTTGTGCTACTAGTTCGCGGCCGAGATTGTTTGGGAGGAAAACAAAAATGTTGAGACGTGAAATCGCGGCGATTGCCGCGCTCGCGCTGTTCTCCTCGGCCGCCGCGGCGCAGGACACCGCCAAGATCGGCCTGATCCTGCCGATGACCGGCCAGCAGGCCTCGACCGGCAAACAGATCGACGCGGCAGTGAAGCTCTACCAGGCGCAGCACGGCTCGACGGTCGCCGGCAAGAAGGTCGAGGTCATCCTCAAGGACGACACCAGCGTGCCCGACGTGACCAAGCGGCTGGCGCAGGAGCTGGTGGTCAACGACAAGGTCGCCATCCTCGCCGGCTTCGGCATCACGCCCTCGGCGATGGCGACGGCGCCGATCGCCACGCAGGCCAAGGTGCCGGAAGTCGTGATGGCCGCCGGCACCTCGTCGATCACCGAAGCCTCGCCCTTCATCGTGCGCACCAGCTTCACCCTGGCGCAGTCTTCCGTGCCGATGGCGGAATGGGCGATCAAGAACGGCATCAAGAAGGTCGTGACCATGGTCAGCGACTATGGCCCCGGCATCGACGCCGAGAAGTCGTTCAGCGACAAGTTCAAGGCCGACGGCGGCACGATCGTGGAGAATCTCCGCGTGCCGCTGCGCAGTCCCGACTTCGCGCCGGTCCTGCAGAAGGCAGCCGATGCCAAGGCCGATGCGCTGTTCGTCTTCGTGCCGTCGGGCGCGGGCGCGCAGTTCGTCAAGCAGTTCGTCGAGCGCGGGCTCGACAAGTCGGGCATGAAGCTGATCGCCACCGGCGACGTCACCGACGACGACCAGCTGAACGGCATGGGTGACGTGGTGATGGGCGTGATCAACGCGCACAACTACTCGGCCAGCCACGACAGCGCGCTCAACAAGGCCTACGTCGAGGCTTTCAAGAAGGCCAACGGCGGGCTCAGGCCGAACTTCATGTCGGTCGGCGGCTATGACGGCATGCACCTGATCTACGAGGCGCTGAAGAAGACCAACGGCTCGACCGACGGCGAAAAGCTTATCGCCGCCATGAAGGGCATGGCGTGGGAAAGCCCGCGCGGCCCGATCTCGATCGATCCCGACACGCGCGACATCATCCAGAACATCTACATCCGCAAGGTCGATAAGGTGAACGGCGAACTCTACAACGTCGAGTTCGCGACGATTCCCAACGTCAAGGACCCGGTGAAGGCGGCTAAGAAATAGGTATGCCGGTCTTCATCCTCCCCCGTCACACGGGGGAGGGTAGGGAGGGGGAAAGCCTCAATCGGGATGTCGGCCGGTTTCAGATCATGATGTTGGGATATCGCCTGTGGGGCTCTCCCCCTCCTGTATCCTCCCCCGTCTGACGGGGGAGGAGGCCTGATGGCCACGATCCTGTTCGACGGCGTGGCTTACGGCATGCTGCTCTTTGTGCTGGCCTGCGGGCTTGCCGTGACCTTGGGCTTGATGAATTTCGTCAACCTCGCGCATGGTGCCTTCGCCATGGCGGGCGGCTACGCGACGGTGCTGCTCATGGACCGCGCGGGCTGGCCGTTCCTGGCCTGCCTGCCGGCGGCCTTCATCGTCGCGGCGGCGATCGGCCTCGTGCTGGAGCGCACGCTCTACCGTCACATGTACGGCCGCAGTCCGCTCGATCAGGTGCTGTTCTCGATCGGCCTGGTGTTCATGGCGGTGGCGCTCACCGACTACCTGCTGGGCTCGAGCCAGCGCAACATCATGCTGCCCGACTGGCTGCAGGGACGACGGGAGATCCTCGGCGTCAATGTCGGCATCTACCGTTCCTTCCTGATCGTGCTGTGCGGTGCGCTGGCGATCGGGCTGCAGGCCGGCCTGATGCGCACGCGCTTCGGCAGCCGCCTGCGCGCCGCCGTCGACGACGCGCGCGTGGCGCGCGGGCTCGGCATCCCGGTGGCCACGGTTTTCGCCGCGACCTTCGCCGTGGGCTCCGGCCTGGCCGGGCTGGGCGGGGCGCTCGGCGTCGAGCTTTTGGGACTGGATCCTTATTTTCCGCTCAAGTTCATGATCTACTTCCTGATCGTGGTCACGGTCGGCGGCACGTCGGGCGTCATGGGTCCGTTCGTCGCCTCCCTGCTGCTGGGCATCGCCGACGTGGCCGGCAAGTATTATCTCTCCTCGGCGCTGGGCGGCTTCGTCATCTATGTCGTGCTGATCGTCGTGCTGGCGCTGAGGCCCAATGGCCTGTTCGCCCGGGCCCGATGATGAGGGGCTCGATGACGAGGGGTCAGACGATCGCGGCGCAAGGCCTGGCGCGGCGCGCGCGTTGGCGCGCACCGGAGATCGTCTTCTGGGTGCTGGCGTTCGCCGCACTGCTCCTGCCGCCGGGCAAGCATCTGCTGTTGAACGAAGTGGCGATCCTGGCTTTGTTCGCGCTCTCCCTCGATCTGATCCTGGGCTATGCCGGCATCATCTCGCTGGGTCACGCCGCCTTCTTCGGGGCAGGCGCCTATGCCGCCGGCCTTTTCTGCAAGCTCGTGACTCCCGATCCGCTGGCCGGCCTCGTCGTCGGCATCGCCGCCGGCGCGCTGCTGGGGCTGCTCACCAGTTTCCTCGTGCTGCGCGGCAGCGACCTCACGCGTCTCATGGTGACGCTGGGCGTCGCGCTGGTGCTCCACGAAGTCGCCAACGCGCTGCCACAGTGGACCGGCGGCGCCGATGGGCTGCAGGGCATGGTCGTGGGCCCGCTGCTCGGCCGCTTCGACTTCGACCTCTACGGGCGCACCGCCTATGCCTACAGCCTGGCGACGCTGTTCGTCCTGTTCCTGCTGGCGCGCTGCATCGTCAATTCGCCGTTCGGCCTGTCGTTGATGGCGATCCGGCGCAACAGCTTGCGCGCCTCGGCACTCGGCGTGCCGGTCAACCGTCGCCTGGTCGCGGTCTATACGCTCGCGGCGGCCTATGCCGGCGCCGCCGGCGCCCTGCTTGCCCAGACGACGGCCTACGTCTCGCTCGAAGTGCTGGAGTTCCAGCGCTCGGCCGATGTGCTGCTGGCCCTCATCATCGGCGGCGCGGGCTGGCTTTATGGCGGCCTTGCCGGCGCCATCGTGTTCAAGATCCTGCAGGACACGCTGGCGTCCAACGCGCCGCAATTCTGGATGTTCTGGATGGGCCTGTTCCTGGTCGTGCTGGCGCTGGTTGGCCGCGAGCGCCTCAGCGGAGGCATGCGCGGGCTGCTGGCGCGTGTGGCGCGACGATGAACGCCGCGCTTGAAACCCACGGCCTCGCCAAGCGCTTCGGCGGCATCGTGGCCACCAACGACGTCACCTTCCGCCTCGAGCGCGGCGCGCGTCAGGCGCTGATCGGCCCGAATGGCGCCGGCAAGACGACCTTCGTCAACCTGCTGACCGGCGTGCTGACGCCCTCCACCGGACGAGTCGTGCTGGCGGGCGAGGATATCACGCGGCTGCGCCCCGAGGCGCGGGTGCGCCGCGGCCTGGTGCGGACCTTCCAGATCAACCAGCTGTTCGGCGACCTGACGCCGCTTGAGACGATCGCGCTCGCCGTCGACGAGCGGCTGGGTCTCGGCCGCGACTGGCGCCGCCGGGTGGGCGCGGTCGATGCGGTGAGCGCCGAGGTCGAGCAGGTGGCCGAACGATTCGGTCTCTTGGACGTCCTCGACCGGCGCACCGACACCTTGCCCTATGGCAAGCAGCGACTGCTCGAGATCGCCGCCGCCTTCGCCTGCGCGCCACAGGTGCTGCTGCTCGACGAACCGGCGGCCGGCGTACCCGAGGCCGAGCGGCGCGACATTCTGGATGCCATCGCCGCCCTGCCGGCCGACGTCTCGGTGCTGCTGATCGAGCACGACATGGACCTGGTGTTCAGTTTCGCGCGGCGCATCTCGGTGCTGGTCGACGGCGGCCTGCTGGTCGAGGGCGAGCCCGAGGCGATCGCGGCCGACAGCCGCGTGCGCGCCGTCTATCTCGGCGAGAGAATCGATGGCTGAACTGCTCGCCGTCGAAGGTCTCTCCGCCGGTTATGGCCGCGCCGTCGTGCTGTCGGACGTGGCGTTTCGCCTGGGCGAGGGCGAGGCGTTGGCCGTGCTGGGCCGCAACGGCGTCGGCAAGACCACGCTGATCGACAGCCTGGTCGGAGTGACGCGCCGCTTCGCCGGCTCGATCGCGCTGGGCGGCCGCGACGTCGGCACGTTCGCGCCCGAGACGCGGGCCGCGCTCGGCATCGGCTGGGTGCCGCAGGAGCGCAACATCTTCCGCTCCCTCTCGGTGCAGGAGAACATCACCGCCGTGGCGCGGCCCGGGCCGTGGACCCTGGAGCGCGTGTTCGGCCTCT
>JABCYT010000178.1 GCA_013290035.1 Alphaproteobacteria bacterium | reverse complement strand
TCGGGCACGACGAGCGTCCGGCTGGCGACGAGGGCGGCAGCCAACGGCGCCCACATGTCGCCGGTGTCGCCGAAGCCGTGCAGCATGACGACGGCCGATCCCTGGCCGCCCACTCTGGTGTGGATCATCGCACCGCCGGTTTCGATCTCCTCGACGCGCATGCCGGGTGGGAACGCCTGCACCATGAACGCGACCCCTTGCGACCCTAGAGCTTGGCGATCAGCGCCTGCGCGGCGGCCGGATTGCGCACCTTGTCGCCGGAGATGAAATAGACGAAGGCATCGCCCCTCTTGGCCCAGGCCTTGGCGCGCTTGGCCCATTTGTCGATGTCGGCCGGCTTGTAGCCCGTCTTCAGCTTTTCCTGGGCGCCCATCAGGCGGGCATAGGCGAAATCGGCGGTCGGCTCGTCGATCTCGGGAAAATCCTCGTCATGAGCATAGATGATCGCGGCGTTGTATTTGCGTGCAAGATCGTAGAAGCGCGGATCCTTGAAGCTCGGGTGCCGCACTTCCAGCGCGTGGCGCAGCGGCAGCTTGCCGGCCTCGCGCGGCAGCAACTTCAGGAACGCCTCGATGTCCTCGGCATCGAACTTCTTGGTGGCCATGAACTGCCAATTGATCGGCCCCAGCCGGTCGCCCAGCTCGACCAGGCCCTGGCCGACAAAGTACTTCACCGAATCGCCTGCTTCGGCGAGCTGGCGCCGGTTGGTGCAGAAGCGCGAGGCCTTCATGGCGAAGACGAAGCCGTCGGGTGTCTCGGCGCGCCATTTGGCCCAGCTCGCGGGCTTGAAGCTCGAATAATAGGTGCCGTTGATCTCGATCGAGGTGAGCTTGCGGCTGGCATATTCCAGCTCGCGCTTGTGCGTCAGGCCTTCGGGATAGAAGACGCCGCGCCACGGTTCGAAGGTCCAGCCACCGACACCGACATAGATCTTGCCTGCCATGCTTACTCCTCGCACGAACCGGGGCGACGTAGCACGCGGCGATGGCCCGGCATAGTCGCGACGGCCAGTCTAGCCCTCGGCCATTCGGTTGGCGCAGCGATTGTGCGTCGCCACGACGGGCCGCATGTCCAGGGTGGCGATTTCGCCGTCCTTCACCACGACCTTGCCGTTGATGACGGTGGTCCGGGCCTGCTGCGGCGCACAGAACAGGACTGCCGCCACCGGGTCGTGCAGGGCGCCGGCGTAGCCGATCGTATGGAGATCGAGGGAGAAGAAGTCGGCGCATTTGCCGGGTTCGAGCGAGCCGATGTCGGTTCGCCCGAGGACCCGCGCGCCGCCCAGCGTGGCGAGTTCAAGGGCTTCCCGGGCGGTCATCCATTCGTGCGCGCGCACCGGATGGGACTGCGACAGGAACATGTGCTTGCGCGGGCCTTCGGGCGGCAGCAATCCCAGCCGCAGGCGCGCCAGCAGCATCGCCTGGCGCGCCTCGAGCAGGATGTTGGAGGAGTCGTTGCTGGCCGAACCGTCGACGCCCAGGCCGACTTTCACGCCGGCCGCCATGTACTTCTTGATCGGCGCGATTCCGGAGGCCAATCGCATGTTGGAGCACGGGCAGTGCGCGGCGCCGCATCCCGTCGCCGCGAATTTTCCGATCTCCTCGTCGTCGACATGGATGGCGTGCGCGAACCACACGTCGTCGCCCAGCCAACCCAAGGTCTCCATCCAGTCGACCGGGCGCAGCTGGAACCGCTCGAGCGTGTAGCGCTCCTCGTCGAGGGTCTCGCAGAGGTGGGTATGGAGCCTGACCTTGTAGTGCCGCGCCAGCGCCGCCGACTCCTTCAGCAGCGAGGTGGTCACGGAGAAGGGCGAGCAGGGCGCCAGCACGATCTGCGTCATCGAGCCCGCGGAAGGGTCGTGATACTTCTCGATGACCCGCTGGCTGTCCTTGAGGATCGCCGGCTCCTCCTCGACGCAATCGTCGGGCGGCAGGCCGCCCTTGGATTCGCCGAGCGACATCGAGCCGCGGCTGGCGTGGAAGCGCATGCCGAGGTCGCGCGCCGCCTCGATCTGGCAGTCGACGTTGTTGCCGTTCTTGAACACATAGCTGTGGTCGAAGACGGTGGTGCAGCCGGAGAGCGCCAGTTCGGCCAGGCCGACCAGGGTGCTGGCGCGCGAGGCTTCGGGGTCGGTGCGGGCCCACACGCGATAGAGCGCCTTGAGCCAGGGGAAGAGATTGTTGTTCTGCGCGCCGGGAAAGTTGCGCGTCAGGGTCTGGTTGAGATGGTGGTGGGCGTTGACGAAGCCCGGCAAGGCGATCTGCCCGGCGAGGTCGATGACTGTGTCGGCGGTCGACGGCAGCGCCGCGGTGGGACCGACCTGCCTGATGATGCCGTCTTCGGCATAGAGGCCCGCGTTCTTCAATTCCCGGCGCTGGCCGTCCATGGTGACGAGGACGTCCGCATTTCTTGCCAGCAGCGTGGGCATATCCGGATACCGTGTTGTTCGTTGGCGTCACCGTAAGGGTCCCATGACGGCCTGTCGATTCAGGGTGGGAGAACGCGCCGGTGGCCGCGTTTCCGGCATCAGCAACCAGACCGTCGCGAGGCCGAGCACCGCGATACTCGCCAGCCCGAGGAAGGCGACCCTGCTGCTGAAAGCGTCGCTCATGTATCCGGCGAATGTCGGGCTGAGCGAAGCGCCCACTCCCATCATGGTGCCGATGACGCCCTGGGTCAGATTGAATCGTCCGGTTCCGCGCGTGAGGTCGGCGATCGTCAAGGGCACCATGACGCTGAACACGGCTGCCGTTAGCCCATCCAGGAGCTGAACGACCACCAGCAGGTACGGATCCGTCACCGTGGCAAAGAGCAGTCCGCGGACCGGCAGAGCGGCGAAGCCTACGAGCAGCAGCGGCCGGCGTCCCCATCGTTGCGCCTGGCGGCCAACCCACGGCGAGAACAGCGCCACGACGAGCTGCGGACCGACGATGCACGCCCCGATCAGCACCGTCGCCCATTGACTCGAGCGCGTCGTGAGCACGCTGCCCATCAGGGGAAGCATGGCAGCGTTTGCGAAGTGGAACAGCAGGATGCAGCAGCCGAATACCTGTAGCGGCCGCTGGCGCAGAAGGCTGCGAAGGTCGGCGCGCGGCTTGCCGGCGGGTTGGCCGGAGGGGTTGCCGTGAGCCCGTTCCGGATCGATTTCCGTCGGGGCGATACCACGCAGCACGAACAGCGCGGGGATCAGCAGCGCGGCCGTGACGAAAAAGACCGACTGGGCGGTAAAGAAATATCCGCAGGCGCCCATCACCGCAGCGGAGAGCCCGGTGCCGACGGCGGCGAAACGCGCATTGCGGCCGAACCGCTCGCCGATCATGGCATATCCGACCAAGCCGAGGCTGATCGCCGCGATGGCCGGCCCCAGCACGCAGCTCGCGGCAGCCTGCATCGTCGCTGCGACCAGCACGGCCGGGAAGATCGGCCATGTCGCGTAGATCAGCGCGCTGGCGGCGATAAGCGAGACCGCCGCGCCAGCGACGATCCGCTCGGAGCGGGCGGCATCGACCAGCGCGCCGCCCGGCATCTGACCCACCAGCGAGACCAGGCCGGAGACCGTGAGCACGAGGCCGATCTCGATCTGCGTCCAGTGCTGCGTCGTCAGGTAGACGGCGACGAAGGGGCCGAAGCCGGTCTGAACGTCGGCGACGAGAAAGACGAACCAGTCGAGCCTCGCCAGGCTGCGCTGCGAGGGGTGGGGCGGCGAAGGAGGGAGGGGCTCCGTCACCGGCGGCCTGCTATGGCAGGGGTTCGAGGTTGCCTGAGGCGCCCAGGACGATGGTCGGCTTGCCCTCCTTGTATTCCGGGGCGGCCTTCACCTGATCGCGCGTGAGTTCGAGGACGACGCTATACCGCTTGCCGGCTGCGGGAACGAAATGCAGCGCCTTCCAGTCGACGGCGATCTTGCGATTGCCGACGCCGAGAAACCCACCGAAGTCGATGATGGCGGCGCGCACCCCGCCTTCGCCATCGACCAGTATGTCGACGATCCGTCCCATATCCTCGTCCGTCAGGCTGCGCACATCCCGGCCGAGAATGCTCTGCGCTTCCTGGGTTTCGAGGATGGTGACGGATGGCGATACAGTGCTGTCGGGCTGGGCCGCAGCGCCAACGGCGATCAGCACCGTCATCAGAAAGACAATTCCGAACCTGTCGCCCATTGGACGCCTCCGGCAAAGGCTCAAGGAGCCGTTGATCAACTCGTGGCGGTCGGCCGGGTTGCGTTTCCCGGCGCATCAGAAAGATCTCAGCGCGAAGACACGAGCGAAATCTGCAGCCTGGTGCCGCGCGTGCGCAAGATCTCGAGCGAGACGTCGTCGCGGTGGCGGCGGACCTTGATGTCGACGCTCGAGCCGCCGAGCTGCAGATTGCGCAGCGTTACTTCATCGAGGAACGACGGCAGGCCCGGGTTGCGGAAACGCACTTCGTGGTGTCGCGGATCGAGCTCCAGTCCCAAGGACGCCTCGATCAGCGAGAAGGGCGTGGCGCTCGCCCAGGCCTGCGGCGAGCAGGCGACAGGATAGAGCGTGGGGCCGCGGTTGCGCTGGCGCTGGAAGCCGCAGAAGAGTTCCGGCAATCGCCGCAGGTCCATATAGGTCGCGGCGTCGAACAGGCCCTTGAACAATTGGCCAACCGACCGCTTCAGGCCGTAGCGCGCCAGCCCCAGCGCGATCAGCGCGTTGTCGTGCGGCCAGACCGAGCCGTCATGGTAGGACATGGGATTGTAGCGCGCTTCGCCCTTGGCGACGGTGCGAATGCCCCAGCCCGAAAAGAATCGGGGCTCCAATAGTCCTTCACCAACCCGTGCAGCGCGTTGGGGCGACGCGATGCCCGTGAACAGGACCTGTCCGGCATTCGACGTGCGGACGCGGCACGGCTGCTTGGCCCCGTCGAGGGCCAGCGCATAGGTGCCGAGCTCGGGGCACCAGAAGGCGGCCTCGAAGCGCCGGGCGAGACGCTTGGCGTCGGCTTCGAGCCGGCGCGCGTCTGCCATCAGGCCCATGCGGCGCGCCGAGCGCGCAATCACTGTCTTCGCGGCAAAGACGTAGCCCTGTACTTCAGCCAACGCGATGTCACCTTCGGCCAGACGGCCATCGGCGTGGAAAATCGCGTCCTGCGAGTCCTTCCATCCCTGGTTGGCGAGTCCCAGCTCGCTGGCGCGGCGGTATTCGACGAAGCCGTCGCCATCCCGATCACCAAGCCCGTCGATCCAGCCGAGCGCGGCCTCGATGGTCGGCCACAACGCCGTCAGGGTTTCCTGATCGTCGGTGCGTTCGGCATAGAGGCCGGCAAGCAGGACGAAGAGAGGCGTCGCGTCGACACTTCCGTAATACAGGCCGAACGGCACCTCATGGAGGGCCGCCATCTCGCCCTCGCGCATCTCGTGCAGGATCTTTCCCGGCTCTGCGTCGGAACGCGGATCGGTCTTTTTCGCCTGATGCGCGGCCAGGCGGCGCAACACGCCACGCGCCACGCTGGGATCGCACCACAGCATCTGCAGGGCCGTGATCAGTCCGTCCCGCCCGAACGTCGTCGAGTACCAAGGGATGCCGGCATAGGGATAGCGACCTTCAGGCGTGTCGGTCATGAGCATTTCGAGATCGGCTGCGGACCGGCAGAGGATCTCGTTCAGGAGCGCGTTCGACGTCTCGATCGTGGTGGCATCGTGCGTGGCGTCACGCAGCTCGCGCCTGGCGGACAGCATTCCCTTGAGGAAGCCCACGGATTGCTGGTCGGCCGGCTGGTTGCAGCCGACGATCAGGAAAATCGGCCGCATCTCTCCCGGCGCAAGCTCGAGGTGGTAGACGGCCTTGCCGGCGCCGATCTCGTCCGGCCGCGGCTCGAAGCTAAGGGTCGTGGTGCGCGAAGCGCCGTCGAGTCCGACATACGACAGCAACGCACGGTCCGCGCCGATCACGCGATTGGTGGCGCTGCCGCGACGCACCCGGTGCAACCCCCGTACTTCGAACAGGTCGGCGAAGTCGCTGCGGAAAAGAAGCGTGAGCGAAAGGTTGATGCTGTGATCGCCGTGGTTGCGCACCGCCAGTCGCTGGTATGCCCGGCCACGCCACAGAAAGATCGTCCGCGAGATATGCAGCAGATCCTTCTGCAGCACGATCCGTCCGTCGACGAAGAAGTCCGGGTTGGTCAGGTCTACCGAAAGCAAGGTGTTGTCGTCGCGGAGATTGGAGCCGAGCAGCAAGGGTTGCTCGCCGTTCACCCGCAGCTCGAGATGCGACAGAAAGCGGGTGTCGTTGTGAAACAGCCCGTCGGCGTCGCCGGCCGAGGCGCCGATATCGCCATGGGTGTCCACCACGATGAAAGTATCGCCGTATTTGAGCGTCTGGCGCGGCCGGGCCGCCGTTCCTGTCGCAGGAATGTAGAACGGCGTCTCGGCGACGGCGTCGTCGGGGACGGGCGTTACGGGCAAGACCTGGTCGGTCGACATGGCACCTCGAGGCGTTGGTTTGCACCGTGGACACTTTATGGTTCGCCGCGCCATCTTCAATGGCGCTGGCGGTGGCCATCCTGCCGCGCCCGACGATCCGCGGTCCAGGGGCCGCTCGATTGACTTCGAGAGGTGGCGTGGGGCACGGTCGTAGACGCGCGCGACGCCTGCACCTTGTGGAAGCGGTTGCAGCCGCAGTGCTGCCTGATCGGCGTCGAATGCGCTTGCTTAGCGACGTTCGCCTAAAGCACTCTTTCCGCACCACACGGACAGGCCACGAAATGAACGATGTCGGCCCGCGGTCCCGCCTTTCGAGACGGCAGGTGCTGCGCGATGGCTTGATCGCCGGGGTCGCCGTGTACGTGGCGCCGCTCGGCAGCCGGGCCTATGCCGCGCTGCTCGACGAGCGGCTGCTGACGCCGCCGGCCTGGAACCGCCGCACCGATTCGCTCAAGTATCGCATCGATGCCACATCAAAGGTGACCGGCGGCAAGG
>JABCYT010000177.1 GCA_013290035.1 Alphaproteobacteria bacterium | reverse complement strand
CAACGAGACGGGCGAGGTCGGTTTCGAGGTGATCGTGGGCGGCGGGCTTGGCCGCACGCCGATGATCGGCAAGACGCTGCGCGAGTTCCTGCCCAAGGACGAGCTGCTGGCCTATCTCGAGGCGACGCTGCGCGTCTACAATCGCTACGGACGACGCGACAATCTCTACAAGGCCCGCATCAAGATCCTGGTGCACGAAGTGGGCGCGGAGAAGATGCGCGAGGAGGTCGAGGCCGAATACGCCGACATCAGGGACGGCGCGCTGAAGCTTCCGGCCGAGACCATCGAGTCGATCGCCCGCCAGTTCGCGCCGCCGGCGCTGCCGCATCGGCCTGCCGTGGTTGCCACGGTGGAAGCGCTGAAGCTGGAGGATCCGGATTTCGGCTTGTGGCTGAAGTCCAACGTGTCGCCTCATCGCCTGGCCGGTTATCGCATCGTCACCGCCTCGCTGAAGCCGGCCGGCGCGCCGCCGGGCGATGCCAGCTCGGTGCAGATGGAAGGCGTCGCCGACATCGCCGACGCCTACAGCCAGGGCGAGATCCGGGTGAGCCACGAGCAGAACCTGGTCCTGCCGCATGTCGCGGTCGAGGATCTGCCGGTGGTCTGGCTGGCGCTGAGCCGTTTGGGTTTCGGCGAGGCCAATGTCGGCAAGATCACCGACATCATCGCCTGCCCGGGCCTCGACTATTGCGCGCTCGCCAACGCGCGTTCGATCCCGGTAGCCCAGCGCATCTCGACCCACTTCGCCAGGCTCGGCCTGCAGCACGACATCGGCGATCTCAAGATCAAGATCTCGGGCTGCATCAATGCCTGCGGCCATCATCATGTGGGCCACATCGGCATCCTGGGCGTCGACAAGAACGGGGTCGAGCTCTACCAGATCAGCCTGGGCGGCGACGTCGATTTCGGCAAGACGGCCCTTGGCACCATCCTTGGACCCGCCGTGACCGCCGACAAGGTGGTCGAGGCGGTCGATGCCCTGGTCGCGACCTACCTCGACGCGCGCGGCGAGGGCGAGCGCTTCGTCGATACCTATCGGCGCATCGGCGCAAAACCCTTCAAGGATCGCGTCTATGACGTTGTTTAGGGAAAGCGGGCCCGTCGAGGATCCCTGGCAGAGGCTCGCCGACGACGCGCCGGTGCCGGCCGACGGCCTGGTGCTGGTGAGCTTTGCCCGGTGGCGCGAGGCGCGCGCGGCGTTGCTGGCGCGTCGCGGGCCGGTCGGCGTGGCGCTGGCCAACACCGATCCGGTCGAAGCATTGGCTTCCGATGTCTCGCGGCTCGATCTGATCGCGCTGCACTTCCCCAAGTTCAGCGACGGCCGCGCCTACAGCCAGGCGCGCTTGCTGCGCGGACGGCTGGGCTATGCCGGAGAGCTGCGCGCCACCGGCAATGTCCTGCAGGACCAGGCGCTCTTCATGCTGCGTTGCGGCTTCGATGCCTTCGAAAGCGAGCAGAAGGGGTTTGGCGAGGCGCTCGCGCGGGCGCGCGCCCTGTTCAGCGTCGTCTACCAGCCCGCCGAAGACAGCCGCATCCCGGCTTCGTTCCTGCGCCTCGGCCGCCAAAAAGCCATCGTTTCGTAACTCCCGGCGCGCCATCCGGTCGCGGCATCCCGGCGCGGGAGGCCGGGCGTTCCCTTTGCGACAGCTCGCCTTTCGCGGAGGGACGTCATGAGCCACACGTTCAAAGGGATGCTTGTCCTCGCCGGCCTGTTTGTGCTGGCGGCCTGGGGGTTTGCCGGCGGCGGCATCACCGACATGGTGCTGGTGGTGGTGAGCTATGTCGTCGTGGTGTACGCCGGCCTGATGTCGGTGCTGTGGCTGACCAGGCGCCGACATCCGCGCCCCGACCTGGGCGACGGCGAAAGGACGGACTCCTTCGGCGATTGGACAAGCCGCGACGTCGAGACCTCGACCGGCCCGGTACGTGGCTCGCTCGCCGCCATCGAGACCCTGCTGCCGATCGCCGCCGTCGCCGTCGGCATGGTGGCCTTCGCCATCGTCCTGCATTTCGCCGGTCACGCCTGAGAGACGTTTCGCCGGTTGCCGCCCCGGTTGAACGCGCCGGGCGACTAGCCTAACATTTGTTCGAATAACCACACGGGAGGAACGTTGTGGACAACGGGCACCAGGTCGAGACACGCAACATCGCGAATTTCCGCCACGACTACGCCAGCGACCAGTCGGACCTGCGCCGGCTCTACGAGCAGGCCAAGGTCGATCAATGGAACGCGGCCCGGGATATCGATTGGACGGTGCCGCTCGAGGGCGACGGCGGGCTGATCTCCGACGATCTCGTCGACATCCATGGCACGCGATTCTGGGACGGCCTGTCGCAGGCCGACAGGATCGAGCTCAACCGCCGCGTCACCCGCTGGCGGCTCTCGACTTTGGTGCAGGGCGAGCATGGCGCCATGCTGCTGTGCAGCCAGCTCGTCGAGAACGTGCAGGGCCAGGACGCCAAGCTGTTCCAGGCCACACAGGTGGCCGACGAGGCGCGCCACAACGAGGTGCTGCAGCGCTATCTCGAGCTGCGCCTCGAGGGCGAGATCTATCCGGTCGGCGGCAATGTCCGCGAGATCTTCGACACGCTGCTCGGCACCTCGTCGTGGCACCTCAAGACGATCGGCCTGCAGCTGGTCGCCGAGACCTTCGCCGTCTCGCTGTTCCGCATGCTGGCGGAGTCCTCCAAGGACGAGGTGCTGCGCCAGGTCTGCCGGCGCATCCTGCAGGACGAGGCCCGCCACATGGGCTTCGCCATGCTGTCGTTGCCGGCCATCGTCGGCGAGGCGACGGAAGCCGAGCATCGCGAGATGGAGGATTTCGCGGTGTGGGCGCTCAGCCGCACGCTCTCCGGCATCTTCCCGCTCGCCGTCTACCAGGAAATGGGATTCGGCACGGCCGACCTCGAGGAGATCAAGCGCTACCGGCGTGAACGGGCGGCCGGCGGCGACGAGACCGCCTTCCGCAAGTACTTCCGCCGCGACCTGCATGGCGGCCTGGTGCGCAACCTGCGCAAGGTCGGGCTTTTGACCGAGCGGATCGCGCCCAGCCTGCAATCCTTCGGCATCAGTCTCGCCGCGGCTTGACGCTGGCGGCGCGCCGGTGCGCGCGCGCCGAGCAGAGAGAGATCATGCCTGTCGATCCACAGATCCAAGCCTTGCTCGACCGCGGGACCGGCGTGCCGGCGACGCATACGCTGCCGGTCGCCGAAGCGCGGCGGCTCTACGAGGCGCGCATCGCCGTCATGGCGCCGCCGCCCGAGGTGGCGAAAGTCGAGCAGCGCCGCATCGACGGTCCGGGCGGACCAATCGAGCTGCGGATCTATACGCCTTCCGGCAAGGGGCCGTTTCCGCTCATGGTGTTCTTCCATGGCAGCGGCTTCGTGCTGTGCAGCCTCGACACGCACGATGGCATGTGTCGCAACCTGGCGGCCGGCATCGGCTGCGTGGTGGTGTCGGTCGACTACCGACTCGCCCCCGAGCACAAGTTTCCCGCCGGCCCGGACGATTGCCTTCTCGCGACCCGCTGGGCGGCGGCGCACGCGGCCGAGCTCGAGGCCGACGCGAGCCGGATCATGCTGGCCGGCGACAGTGCCGGCGGCAACATGGCCGCCGTCACCGCGCTGCGCGTGCGCGACGAGGGCGGGCCGGCGCTCAGCGGCCAGATGCTGCTTTATCCCGTGACCGACTATCACACGCCGGGCACGCCCTCCTATGTCGAGAACGCCGACGGCTATGGGCTGACGCGCGACACCATGGAGTGGTTCTGGCGCCACTATCTCAACGACTCCGCCGAGGCGGACCACCCCCACGCCTCGCCGCTGCGCGCGCCCGATCTTGCCGGCTTGCCGGCGGCCTACGTCGTGAGCGCCGAGTACGATCCCTTGCGCGACGAGGCGGAGCGCTACGGCGAGCGGCTGCGGGCAGCCGGCGTGCCGGCCGAGATCACCCGTCGGCCCGGCATGAATCACGGCTTCCTGTTCTGGGTCGGCATGGTGGGTGGCGCCGATGCCGCCATGGCAGAAGCCTGCGCCTGGGCGCGTCGGATCCTCCGAACCTGATCGCCGTCGGCCGGCCGCCTATGGCGTACCTTGACCGAGCATCTGCATGACCAAGTGCGCGCCTTGGCTGGGTATCTGCAGCAGGCCGTGGAACGGGCTGTTCAACTCCACGATCAGGAAGGTTGCGCCGGCGATGGCCAGCGCCGTCAATGCGAGCATGGTGATGACCGTGGGGTTGGGTTGGACGTAAAGGGCGAAGCTCGCGAAGATCGCGACGGTAGAGAGCAATATCAGGATGAACACGGGCAGCAGGGGCGCGGTCGCCGTTTGCTGGCTCATGACGAGCCAGCGAAGGTCAGACAGGCGTTCGGTCATCTGCAACGCCTGGGACTGGAACCACCGCTGCGCCGCGTCGGCAGGTTGCAGCGCCAGAATCTGCCGCTGGGCGTCGACGTACCGGCTCATGCCGGCATTCGCGATCGGACCTGTCGGCTTGAAGTCCTCGTCGGGCCAACGCTCCTGGAAAGTGAGCGCCGCGACACGCCGTACATACTCGCGAATCTTCCTTGTGTCGGGGCCGTAGGCTTGCAGGTCCTCGTCGAGATGAACGATGCTGGCCAGGCTTTGCTTGTATTCGGTCTCGATCGTCGAGCGATAGGTGTTGGCCGCGGAGATCAGCAAACCCAGGATCAGCGCGACCAGCGTCGCCATCAACCCGGTAGCCAGCTTGATGACGTCGGTGGCGTCGCGGCTGAGGTGATGCGCCGGCAGCCGGCGTCGCAAGGCAATGCCGATGCCGGCACCGAGGAGCGGGCAGAAGAAGGCCAAGGCAAAGAGAACCACGGAGATCACGGCGAGCGCCTGCCATTGCTCGGCGGGCGCATCTACTCTTGCCTTGCGTCAGGCCATTGGCGTGGTCCCAGACCGCGAGCTCGCCCCCAAATCGCGCCGAACGGTCGGCGCACCCCATCTCTTGGGACCAATCAGTCGATTGTCGGTCCCTGGTTGAACATAGGGCAAAAGTATTTCGCGCGAAAGTAGTTGCAGGCGTTTGGGCCTGCTCGCCAGCTGTTCAATGGGAAGCCGTTCAGGGCGGACTCCCTGCCAAGGCCCCTTCATGCTCCAACAGCCACTTCTTGCGCGGCAGCCCGCCGCCATAGCCCGTCAGCGTGCCGTCTGAGCCGATGACGCGATGGCAGGGCACGACGATGCTGATCGGGTTCTGGCCATTGGCGAGGCCCGCGGCGCGCACCGCCTTGGGTTTGCCGATGCGCCGCGCCAGCTCGGCGTAGCTGATCGTCTTGCCGCTGCCGATCTTGCGCAACGCGCGCCACACGCTCTTTTGAAACGGCGTTCCGGGAGTCTCGACCGGCAGCTTGTCGATGATACCGAGGTCGCCTTTGAAGTAGGCGCGCATGGCGCGGGTCAGGCCGCCCGGGTCGCGCGCCGGCTCGAGCGTGTAGCCGCCCCTCTTGCTTCCTGCTGGGCCGTAATAGCGATCGAGCAGCTGGCGCATGCGCGCCTCGTGATCGGTCCAGTCGATGGTGCGCAGGTTGCCGGCGCGGTCGACGACGATCAGAAGTTCGCCGATCGGCGTCTGCAGCCGGTCGACCAGCAGCACGAGGGGTTCTGCCTTTCGCTTAACCATGGGAGGCCATCCTGAGATGTTGGGCGGCATAGGCGTGCCACGGCCGCCAGGCTGGGGGGACATTGTTCTGCGTCGCGATGACCATCGTCTCGCGCTCCCAGTCGCCGGGCGCGCGCAGGCCGGGACGCTTGGCGATCAGCGGCGCGAGCTTGGGATCGCGGGCAAGGTGACTGTCGATGGTGAGGATATCGGCGCCCAGATCGAACACGCGGCGCACCCGCGCCACGATGGCCGGCAGCGCCTTCACCGTGGGGATTCGAATGGTCACCAGGACGGAATTGCGCTGCGGCAGATGGGCGACGGCGACGCTGCCAGGCTTGCCGTCGAGTTCGATGCGGCGGTGCCACACATCGTCCTCGAGCCACTCCGTTCCCGGCGTCGCGCGCGCGGTGAGGGCGGCCAGCATGCCGGGCCAGTCGTAGGGTGGCCGATAGGCCAGGCGCAGCGTCACGCCGTCGCGCGCCGAATTGTCGGCGCCACCTTTGCGCCTGAGCGCGCTGGGCGGCCGACCGAACAGGTCGCGGAAAATCTCGTTGAAGCGGCGCACGCTGCCGAAGCCCGAGGCCAGCGCCACTTCGGTCATCGGCAGGCGCGTGTCGTGCAGCAGCTGCTTGGCGAACAGCACGCGCCGCGTCTGGGCGACGGCGATGGGCGAGGCGCCGAGATGGTGCTGGAACAGCCGCCGCAGCTGGCGGCCGCCGACGCCCAGCCGCTCGGCCAGCACCTCGACATCGGCATCGCCGCCGTCCAGCGCCCCCTCGGTGATCAGCGCCAGCGCGCGGCTCACCGTGTTGGCCGTGCCGCGCCAGAAGGCGAGGTCGGGCGCGATCTCGGGGCGGCAGCGCAGGCAGGGCCGGAAACCGGCGTCCTGGGCGGCGGCGGCGGAGGCGAAGAAGCGGCAGTTCTCGAACTTCGGCGTGCGCGCCGGGCAGATCGGCCGGCAGTAGATGCCGGTCGACGTCACGCCGACGAATACGCGGCCGTCGAAGCGGGCGTCGCGGGTCTCGAAGGCGCGGTAGTAGGTTCTACGGTCGAGCAATTCCATGGCGGGAACTTAGTACGCGAGTGGCATCACCGCTCGCGGTTTTCGGACCCCGATGCCCATTCATGTTCCTCCCCCGTCTTACGGGGGAGGGCAGGGAGGGGGAAAGCCTCAGCGAGGACGCTGATATTTCAGATCTGGAATCTGCCCGCATCTCACTGTGGCCTTCCCCCTCCGCGCCGTAGGACGGCGCACCTCCCCCGTATGACGGGGGAGGTATGAAAGGTCGTTGTTTGACCCCGCCCATCGAAC
>JABCYT010000176.1 GCA_013290035.1 Alphaproteobacteria bacterium | reverse complement strand
GCGGCATCGATCTCGCCCACCGTCAGGGTCTTGCCGCGCAGCACGCCGTGCTGGTCGGCGAAGGCCAGCCGCACCACCGAGAGTTCGGCCGCCTTGATGCGGCGCTCCGCCTCGCGCGTCGCGACCTTGCGGTCCTCGGTCCACAGGTCCGCGCGTTCGACCAGGGTCATGCGCGCCTACGCGACCAGCGGCGGGATGGTCTTGGCCGCCCAGCTCGAGCCGCTGCGGCGGCGCGCATCGACGTCCTTCCAGTAGGACTGCCAGCCCTCGGTCGGGCCCATGCCGTCGATGGCGATCGGGCCGCGGAGCGCGCCGGCGCGTGCCGGGTCGAGCCACATCGGCGGTTTCTCGCCGTTGGCCACCTGGCCGATGGCCGACAGCAGCATGCGGCGGTAGGCCACGATCGCCTTGTCGGTGCTGCCGAGATGCTCGCGCGTGCGGTCCTGGATGCGGCCCTGGCTTTCGATCGCCCACTGGTCGTGGACATTGATGTCGAAGCCCATGCCGGTGAAGGTCTGGCTCGCCTGCTCGCCGACATTGTAGCCCCACGAATTGTGGCGGCCGAGGCGCGGGCGATAGTCGGGCAGCTGGTAGAGCCTGAGCCGCTGCTCACGCATCTGCGCATGATCGACCGGCGCGCCGAAGCTGGTGAAGATCGCGTACCAGTAGCACGACGTATCGTCGATCGGCACATGCCACTGGGTGATCGTCATCTCCGCGCTCATCGGGATCACGAAGGCGTAGGGGAAGACGAGGTTGGTGACGCGCACGTGGGTGTGCTTGTCGTCCAGCCGGCGCAAGGCGAACAGTCGAAGGCCGTAGTCGGTTCCCTCGACGTCGATCTGCGGCCTCGTGAACTCGCGCAGCAGACGCGTCATCGGGATGTCGGAGTCCGACGAGGCCGAGCGGAACTGCTTGCCGTAGGAAGCGCCCGCGTCCTCGTCCTCGTAGAAGCGATGCAGGTAGGAGGCGTGCGCCGGATCGATGCCGACTTCGAGCGCCTGCAGCCAGTTGCAGTCGATCAGGCCCTTGAAGGCGAAGGCGTGCGTGCCGGGGGCCAGGAAGCAGTCGAAGGCGGGGAAGGCGGGCGCTTCGCCCCCCTCTGCTTTGTTTGGGCCCAGGTAGGAGAAGATGATGCCGTTCTTCACCACGACCGGGTAGGAGCGCTGGCGCACCCGCTGGCAGAGCACACTGCCCTGAGGCTCGGCGGGCGTTTCAAGACATTTGCCGTCGACATCGAACAGCCAGCCATGGAACAGGCAGCGCAGGCCGCCATCCTCCAGCCGACCGTAGGCGAGATCGGCGCCGCGATGCGGGCAGTCGCGGTCGAGCAGGCCATGCCGGCCGCGCTCGTCGCGGAACAGCACGAAGTCCTGGCCGAGCACGCGCACCGCCTTGGCGGGACGCTCGGCCGGCAGCTCGTCGGCGAGCGCCACCGGATGCCAATAGTGCCGCATCAGCGCGCCGCATTTGGTGCCCGGCCCGATGCGGGTGATCAGCTCGTTCTGCTCGGGACTCATCATGGGAAAAGAGTGGCGCAAATCCCAACACCTGTCATCCCGGCGAGCAGGTGCCCATCGGCCCTTCCGGCGGAAACCCGTCGTCTCGACCGAAGGCCCCCTCGACTTCGCTCGGGGCAAGCTCCGTCCCGAGCGGAGAGACCTTGCCTCCACGATAAGCGGCTTATCGTTGAGCCAAGGTCTCTCCACTGCGCGCTTCGCGCTCCGGTCGAGACGACGGGTATTGCTTGTCCTACTGGGAAGCTTACTTCGCGCGCGCCGACAGACTATAGAAGTGGCCCATGAGCGATCTGAACGGCATGCCGGGCCCGACGTCCCGGCACTATTTTTCCCAACGACTGCGTCTGCACTATGTCGACTGGGGCAATCCCGACGCGCCGCCGCTGTTGCTGGTCCATGGCGGGCGCGACCATTGCCGCAACTGGGACTGGGTGGCGCAGGCGCTGCGCAAGGATTGGCACATCATCTGCCCCGACCTGCGCGGGCACGGCGACAGCCAGTGGTCGCCCGACGGCAACTACTCGATGGCCTCCTACATCTACGATCTCGACCAGCTCGTGCACCAGCAGGGCCTGGCGCCAGTGACGATCATCGCCCATTCGCTGGGCGGCAACATCTGCCTGCGTTATGCCGGCGTTTACCCGGAGAAGGTGCGCAAGCTGGTCGCCATCGAGGGGCTGGGCCCGTCGCCCAAGGCGATCGCCGAGCGCGGGCACAAGCCGATGGACGCGCGCATGCGCGAATGGATCGACGAGCAGCGCAAGCTTTCCGGCCGCCTGCCGCGCCGCTATCCCACCATCGAGGACGCCTTCAAGCGCATGCAGGAGGAGAACAAGCACCTCTCGGCCGCGCAGGCGCGGCATCTGACGCAGCAGGGCGTCAACCAGAACGAGGACGGCACCTATAGCTGGAAGTTCGACAACTACGTCCGCACGTGGCCGCCCTATGATATGAGCTACGACGACATCGAGCATCTGTGGACGCGCATCGCCTGTCCGACCCTGCTGGTCTACGGCAAGGAAAGCTGGGCTTCGAACCCGGAGAAGGACGGGCGCCTGAAACACTTCAAGACGGCCAAGGTGGTCGAGTTCGATCATGCCGGGCACTGGGTTCATCATGACCGGCTGGACGCCTTCGTCTCCGAGGCCGGGGAGTTCATCGAATGAAGGCAGCGATTTTCCGCGGCGGCGACATCGTCGTCGACACCTTGCCCGAGCCGGTGCCGGCGCGCGGCCAGGTCCTGGTCAAGACGCTGGCCTGCGGCATCTGCGGCTCGGACCTGCATGCCGCCAAGCACGCCCATCGCATGGTCGCGGTGACCCGGCGCATTCCCGGCCGGGTGCCGATGGACCTGTCGCGCGACGTCGTGTTCGGCCACGAATTCTGCTGCGAAGTGCTGGACTACGGGCCCGATACCGAACGCAAGGTGAAGCCTGGTACGCGCGTCTGCGCCATGCCGCTGATGATGGAGGCCGACGGGCCGAAGGGCATGGGCTACTCCAACACCTATGTCGGCGGCTACGCCGAGCAGATGCTGCTCGCAGCACCGCTCCTGCGGGAAGTGCCCAACGGCCTGTCGACCGATCATGCCGCGCTCACCGAGCCGCTGGCGGTGGGCGTGCACGCGGTCGAGAAGGGCGCGCTCGGGGGCGACGAGGCGCCCCTGGTGGTGGGCTGCGGGCCGGTCGGGCTCGCCGTCATCGCCGCCCTGCGGCTGAAGGGCCTACGTCCGATCGTCGCAGCCGACTTCTCGCCCAAGCGCCGCGAGCTTGCCGCGAAAATGGGCGCCGACATCGTCGTCGATCCGGCGAAGGAGCAGCCTTATACGAAGCTCGAGCCCGGCAAGCGGGCGGCGATCTTCGAATGCGTCGGCGTGCCGGGTGTCCTGCAGCAGATGTTCGAACAGGTGCCGCGCGATGCGCGGGTCGTGGTCGTCGGAGTCTGCATGGAGCCCGATACCATCGAGCCCATGTTCGGCATCGTGAAGGAACTCAGTCTGCAATTCGTGCTGGGTTACACGCCTGATGAATTCGCCCGGTCGCTTCGCTTGCTGGCCGAGGGCGAGGTCGATGCAGATGCACTGATCACCGGCAAGGTCGGGCTCGACGGCGTGAAGGGCGCCTTCGCCGAACTGGGCAGTCCCGAGCGGCACACCAAGATTTTGGTCGAACCATGGCGATGATCGGCTGCGCGCCCTGTTGACCGGCGGGCCGCCGATTTGATAGCGCTTGCGGCCGCTCAGGGAGGCAACCAATGAAGTTCTACAATTCGGGCGGTCCGAACCCGCGCATGGTTCGCATGTTCATGGCCGAGAAGGGCTTCGATGTCCCCAAGGTCGAGGTCGACCTGCGTGGCGGCGAGAACCGGCGCGAGCCTTACCTCAAGATCAATCCCGCCGGTCAATGTCCGGCGCTGGAGCTCGATGACGGCACCGTGCTGGCCGAGATCACGGCGATCTGCGAGTACGTCGACGAGAAGAAGAAAGACACGCCCTCGCTGATCGGCAACACGCCCGAGGAGCGCGCCAAGACCCGCATGTGGACGCGCCGCATCGACCTCAACATCGCCGAGCCGGCGGCCAACGGCTTCCGTTTCGCCGAGGGCCTGAAGATGTTCGAGAACCGCGTCCGCTGCATTCCCGGCGCGGCCGGCGAGCTCAAGGCAACGGCGCGCGACAAGCTCAAGTGGCTCGATGGGCTGATGGGCGCGAAGCCCTTCATCGCCGGCGACAAGCTCACCATGGCCGACATCCTGCTGTTCGCCTTCCTCGACTTCATGGCCAATGTCGGCCAGCCACTCGATCCCGGCTGCAAGAACCTCACCGCCTGGTTCGGTCGCATGAAAGCCCGGCCGAGCGCGGCCGCCTGACCTGGAGACACCGACGATGCACCGTCTGACTATCCTGTTCGCCTTCGTCGCCTGGTTCGTCATGGCCGCGGCCGGCTTCGCCGCCGATGCGCCCAAGGGCCTGTTCCTCATCACCGACTATCCCGCGCAGACGGTACGGGCCGGCGAGATCACCACCATCCGGGTGAAGCTCACCAATGCGGGCCTGCCGCCCGAGCCGGTGGCGCTCTCGCTCTCCGATGTGCCGACCGGCTGGAAGGTCGACATTCTGGGCGGCGGCCAGGCTGTCGCCTCGGCCATGCCCGGCGTCAACCAGGACGTCAGCCTGCAGCTTCGCGTCGACGTGCCGAAGGATGCGAAGCCCGGCGCACACAAGGTGGTGCTGAGCGCCAAGGGTCCGCTCAGCCAGGCGCCCGATCTGGTGTTCACCCTGACCGTCGGCACCGAGACGCCGGCCAAGCTCAGCCTGAAGTCGCGCCTGCCGTCGCTGCGCGGCACGCCGCGCTCGGCCTTCGAATATACGGTCACGGTCGGCAACGACAGCGGCAAGGACCTCACCGTGGCGCTGTCGGCGCAGGCGCCGGCCAACTTCCAGACCACCTTCACTGAAGGCTTCGGCTCCAACGAGATCAGCTCGATCCCGATCGAGGCCGGCCAGACCAAGGACATCAAGGTCAAGGTGACGCCACCGCGCGACGTCAAGGCGGGCGACTACCCGGTGCTGGTCAAGGTCGCGTCCGAGGGCGCCACGGCCGAACTCAGGGTCACCTTGCAGATCAGCGGCCAGGGCAAGCTCGCGCTCTCGACCAAGGACGGCCGCCTGTCCGGCGAGGCCGAAGTCGGCAAGCCCGCCGCCTACACGCTGGTCGTGAGCAACGACGGCACGGCGCCGATCGAGGAAGTCGAGATGGCGGGCACCGTGCCGGCCAACTGGAAGGTCGAGTTCAATCCCAAGACCATCGCCAGCGTGGCGCCCAACGAAAAGAAGGAAGTGCAGGTCCTGGTGACCCCGGCCGACAAGGCGATCGCCGGCGACTATGTCGCCTCGTTCCGCGCCAGCGGCCGCGGCGAATCGGCGTCGTCCGACTTCCGCATCACCGTCACGACCTCGACCCTGTGGGGCATCGTCGGCATCGGCATCATCGCCATCGCGCTGCTTGTCCTGCTGGGCGCGGTCGCGCGCTTCGGCCGGCGCTAAGCCGCTCGCTATGGCCGACAATGTCATCGAGGCGCGCGGGCTGCTGAAGCTCTACGGCTCGCAGCGCGCCGTCGACGCCATCGACCTCGACATCCGCCGCGGCGAGATCTTCGGCCTGCTGGGCCCCAATGGCGCCGGCAAGACGACGGCCATCCTGATGATGCTGGGGCTGACGGAGATCAGCGGCGGCACGGTCGAGGTGCTGGGCTTCGACCCGGTGCGCCAGCCGCTCGAGGTCAAGCGCCGGGTCGGCTACCTGCCGGACTCGGTGGGTTTCTACGATCACCTGACGGCGCGGGAGAATCTGACCTATACCGCGCGCCTGCTCGCCATCCCGCGATCGCAGATCGGCCGGCGCATCATGGAGGCGATGGAGAGCGTGCAGCTGGCCGACGTGGTCGACCGGCGCGTCGCCACCTACTCGCGCGGCATGCGCCAGCGCCTGGGCATCGCCGAGATCGTGATGAAAAAGGCCGAGATCGCCATCCTTGACGAGCCGACCTCGGGCCTCGACCCGCACGCCACCATCGAGCTCTTGGAAATGATCCGCGGCCTGAAACGGATGGGCGTGGCGGTGCTGCTGTCCTCCCACCTGCTCGACCGGGTGCAGAGCGTTTGCGACAGGGTGGCGCTCTTCAACAAGGGCCGCATCGCCCTGATGGGCACGGTGGTGGAGCTCGCCAACCAGGTGCTGGGCGCCGGTCATCCCATCCTGGTCGAAGCCTCGGGCGCCGACATCGCCGGCGCCCTGCGCGGCATCGAGGGCGTGCAGAAGGTCATGCCGGAAGGCCCTCAAGGCAGCGAGGGTGGCGCCTGGCGGGTCGTGGCCGACCGCGACGTGCGCGCGGCGGCGGCCCAGCGCATCGTGTCGGCCGGCGGCGCGTTGACACGGCTGGCCGATCTGCAGCCCAGCCTTGAGGAGGTCTACACGCGCTACTTCCAGGAGGCGCGGCATGCAGCGTAGCCCCGCGCGCCGCGAAGGCTCGCCCTTCACCGGCCTGGGGCCGGTGTTCATGAAGGAATTCGCCGATCACCTGAGCAGCGCGCGCATGATGGTGCTGATGCTGTTCGTGATCGCCTTCGGCGCCCTGACCGTCGCGCCGTCGCTCACCGAATTGCGCAATGTGACGGAGTCCGACCCCTTCCTCTTCCTGCGCATCTTCACCTCGGCCTCGAGCCGCGTGCCGTTTTCCTTCACGGCGGCGCTCGGCTTCACGATTCCGCTGCTGGCGATCGGCCTGGGCTTCGACTCGGTGAACGGCGAGTTCAATCGGCGGACGCTTTCGCGCGTCCTGTCGCAGCCGATCTATCGCGACGCGCTGCTGCTCGGGAAATTCCTGGGCGCACTCGCCACGCTGGCCGTCGCGCTGGTGGCGCTGTGGCTGATCG
>JABCYT010000175.1 GCA_013290035.1 Alphaproteobacteria bacterium | reverse complement strand
TCACCGCAACGCCGGCCGCGCGCCCCGCCGCCGCACCACCGGCCACCGCACCACCGGCCGCCGCACCGCCTGCCGCCCCGACCAAGTAACCGGGCCGAATTACGATGATCTCCGCGTTCTTCATCAATCGGCCAGTGCTCGCCAATGTGCTGGCGATCGTCATCGTCCTGATCGGCGGCGTCGCCCTGGCCACCCTGCCGATCGCCCAATATCCCAATATCGTGCCGCCGACCGTGCAGGTGACCACGACCTATCCGGGCGCCAGCGCGCAGACCGTCGTCGAAAATGTCGCCCTGCCGATCGAGCTGCAGGTGAACGGCGTCGAAGGCATGATCTACATGCAGTCGTACAGCACGGATGCCGGCACCTATACGCTCACCGTGACGTTCCAGATCGGCACCGACCTCGATTTCGCGCAGGTGCTGGTGCAGAACAGGGTCAGCACGGCGCTGGCCTCGCTGCCGGCCTCGGTGCAGGCGCAGGGCCTCACGGTCGAGAAGAAGTCGACGTCGATCCTGCAGATCGTGTCGCTGAACTCACCGGACGGGCGGTTTGACAGCCTGTATCTCAGCAACTACGCGACCATCAACCTGGTCAACGAGCTGTCGCGCCTGCCAGGCGTCGGCAACGTCAACGTGCTGGGTGTCGGGCAGTATTCGATGCGCGTCTGGCTCGATCCGCAGAAGCTCTACACCTACGGCCTGACGCCATCGGCGGTGAGTCGCGTCATCCAGGAGCAGAGCCAGCCGGTGACGGCGGGACAGGTCGGCACGCCGCCGGCGCCGAAGGACCAGGACTTCCAGTTCACGGTCGACATCCAGGGCCGCCTCAGCACGCCCGAGGAATTCGGCAACATCATCGTCAAGACGGCCCAGGGCAACGGCGGCCGCATCCTGCGCTTGAAGGACATCGGGCGCGTCGAGCTCGGCGCCCAGACCTACTCGCAGACCTCCAAGCTGAATGGCAAGCCCAACGCCAGCATCGCCATCTACCAGCTTCCCGAAGCCAACGCGCTGGACGTGGCCACGCGGGTCAGGGCCAAGATGGCCGAGCTCGCCAAGGCGTTCCCCCCGGGCCTGGCCTATGACGTGCCGTTCGACACCACCAAGTTCGTGACGGCCTCGATCAACGAGGTGTTCATGACCTTGGGCGAGGCCGGCCTCCTGGTCCTCATCGTGATCGTGATCTTCCTGCAGGACTGGCGGGCCATGCTGGTGCCGGCGACCACGATTCCGGTGACGATCATCGGCGCCTTCGCCGCCATGGCGGCGCTCGGCTTCACCATCAACACGACGACCATGTTCGGCATCGTGCTGGCGATCGGCATCGTCGTCGACGACGCCATCGTGATCGTAGAAGGCGTGGCCCGCCATATCGAGCGCGGCATGACGCCCCATGACGCCGCCATCAAGGCGATGGACGAGCTGTTCGGGCCGGTCATCGGCATCACGCTGGTGCTGATGTCGGTCTTCCTGCCGGCGGCGTTCGTGCCCGGCCTCACCGGCAAGATGTTCGCGCAGTTCGCGCTGGTCATTGCCGCGACCGCCTTCATCAGCGCCGTCAACGCCGCCACCCTGAAGCCGACGCAGTGCGCCATGTGGCTCAGGGCCGCCACGCCGCCGGAGCAGCGCAACTTCTTCTTCCGCGGCTTCAACAACGTCTACCAGCGCGTGGAAAACGGCTATGCTTGGCTCGTCGGCAGCATGGTGCGGCACGCCGGCCTCATGGTGCTGCTTGCCCTCGTGCTGGCCGGCGCGGGCGGCTGGGGCGTCGCGCGCCTGCCCGGGGCCTTCATTCCCAACGAGGACCAGGGCTACCTGCTGATCGGCGTGCAGTTGCCCGACGGCGCCTCGCTGGAGCGCACCGGCATCGCGCTCGACCAGGTGAGCGCCATCGCCCAGGCCACGCCGGGCGTGGAGCATGTCGTGGCGCTGGCCGGCCTGTCGGTGCTCGACAGCAACTCGGCCCTGGCCAATGCCGGCGTCGCCTACGTGATCCTGAAGGACTGGGGCGCTCGCGCCGGGCAACCGGGGCAGGACCTGCGCTCGATCGTCATGCACATCGCGCGCGAGACCCAAGTCCTGCAGGATGGCCGGGCCTTTCCGCTGGTGCCGCCGGCGATCCAGGGCATCGGCAATGCCGGTGGCTTCCAGATGCAGGTCGAGCAGCGCGACGGCAGCTTCGACTACATCAAGCTGCAGAATGCGACCGACAATGTGATCTCGCAGGCGGCGACGCAGTCCGCACTCAGCAATCTCGTGACCTCCTTCCGCGCCGGCGCCCCGCATGTGCGGGTCGACGTCGACCGCTCCAAGGCCGAGACCCTGAAAGTGTCGATCGGCGAGGTCTTCACCACGCTGTCGTCATACCTCGGCTCGGCTTACGTCAATCGCTTCAACAAGTTCGGTCTCACCCTGCAGGTCTACCTGCAGGCCGAATCGCAGTACCGCACCAAGCCCGAGGACATCCTGCGGCTGCAGGTGCGCAACGCCGACGGCCAGATGGTGCCGATCGGCGCCCTGGCGACGCTGAAGCAGGCTTCGGGACCGCCGCTGATCAGCCTCTACAATCTCTATCCGTCGGCCGCGATCGTGGGCGCGCCGGCCGAGGGCTTCAGCTCCGGCGAGGCGATCGACCTGATGGACCAGATCGCCAACCAGACCTTGCCACCGGGCACCGGCTACGAATGGACGGCGATGTCCTACCAGGAGAACATCGTCGGCAACCAGCTGCTCTATGTCTTCGGCCTGGCCATCTTGCTGGTCTATCTCTGCCTGGCCGGCCAGTACGAAAGCTGGATCGCGCCACTTGCCGTGATCCTCGCCGTGCCGCTCGCGCTGATCGGCCCGGCGATCGCCCTGGGCAGCGTCGGCCTCGCCAACAACCTCTACACCCAGATTGGCCTGATGCTGCTGATCGCGCTCGGCGCCAAGAACGCCATCCTGATCGTCGAGGTGGCGCGCGACGCCCGCAAGGTCGAAGGCAAGCCGATCGTCGAGGCCGCCGTCGAAGCCGCCCGCACGCGCTTCCGGCCGATCCTGATGACATCGTTCGCCTTCATCCTGGGCGTGGTGCCGCTGGTGACCGCAACGGGCGCCGGTGCGAACTCGCGCATCTCGCTGGGCCTCGCCGTGTTCAGCGGCATGATCGCCTCGACCTGCCTCGCCGTGCTGTTCGTGCCGTCGTTCTTCACCGTGCTGCAGCGCTTCGAGGAGCGCGGCAAGAAGAGCAAGGCGCCGGCCGCCGAGGCCGCCAGCACGCCGACCTGACGGCTCAAGCTAGGGCGGATTCAAGAAGGCGAAACCAAACCACCTCACCCTCAGGGTGAGGTGATTCTGCGGAAACGGAATACGCTCTAACGCCTGGCCCGGCGATCCCGAAGGCGGGTGAGCTGCTGGTCGGCCACGACGCCGATCAGGATCACCGTGCCCATGACGGCGAAGTTGAGCGAGCTCGGGATGCCGAGCAGGTTCACCAGGTTCTGCAGGATCTGCAGCAGGATGGCGCCCAGCACGATGCCCAGGATCGAGCCCTCGCCGCCGCGCAGCGAGCAGCCGCCCAGCACGGCGGCGGCGATGGCATAGAGCTCGTAGAAATTGCCGTGCGACGCCGGCGAAATCGAGCGCGTGTACATCGCGAGGTAGATCGAGGAGAGGCCCGCCAGGCCGCCGCTGATGATGTAGGCCGCCGCCACGATGCGCCCGGTGCGGATGCCCGAATAACGTGCCGCCTCCTCGTTCTTGCCGACGGCGAACAGATAGCGGCCGAACACCGAGCGATGCAGCACGATGGCCATCACGGCAGCGACGGCCAGGAACATGATGAAGGAATGCGGCACGCCCAGCGTGCGGCCGGTCGTCAGCCATTCGAGCGTCGGGAAGCTCTGGCCGAACTCGAAGCCCGCGGTGCCATCGTTGGTGTAGTAGCGCGCGACGCCGCGGTAAATCAGCAGGCCGCACAGGGTGACGATGAAAGGCTGCAGGCGGAGGCGGGTGACGAGGAAGCCGTGGATCGCGCCCAGCACGACGCCGCCCAGCACGACCACGAGCGCGGCGAGCCACCACTCCAGCTGCCAGGTCACCAGCAGGTCGATGAAGATGACGCCGAGCAGGGCGAACACCGAGCCGATCGCGAGGTCGATGCCGCCGGTGATGATGACGAAGCCCTCGCCGATCGAGAACAACCCGAACAGGCCGATGAGGTTCGCCGTGTTGCCGAGGTTGATGGGCGACAGGAAGCGCGGGTTCAGGATGGAAACGACGAGGCCCACCACGACGATCAGCAGGAAGAGGCCAAGATCCTTCTTCAACACGCCACGGCCTCCGCTTCCTCCAGGTCGCGCCGGCCGACGGCCAGCCGCATCACGTTCTCCTCGCTGAACTCGGACCGCTCGAGAAAGCCTGCGATGCGGCCCTCGCGCATGACGACGATGCGGTCGCTGACGCCGATCACCTCCTCCATGTCGCTCGAGATCATGAGGACGGCGATGCCGGAATCGGCCAGCCCGCGCATCAACTTGTAGATTTCCGACTTCGACCCGACATCGATGCCGCGCGTCGGTTCGTCGAAGATCACGATCTTGGGCGTCATCGACAGCCACTTCGCCAGCACCACCTTCTGCTGGTTGCCGCCCGACAGCGTGCCGACCAGCGTGTCGATGGAGGCCGTCCTGATGTCGAGCGCCACCTTTTGCTCGGCGGCGTTGCGGCGCTCGGCGCCGCTGCGGATGAGCAGGCCCCGGGCGAAGGCGGCGAGGTTGGCGAGCGAGATGTTCTCGTTGACCGACGATTCGAGCACGAGTCCCGACCGCTTGCGGTCCTCCGGTATGAGGAAGATGCCGTGGTCGATCGCATCGCGCGGCGCGGCGATGGCGATCTTCCGGCCCTCGAGGCGTACTTCCCCGCCAGCCGGGCGGTCGATACCGAAGACGGCGCAAGCGAGCTCGGTGCGGCCGGCGCCGACCAGGCCCGCCATGCCGAGGATCTCGCCCGCGTGCAGGGAAAGGTCGAGCGCGTGCCCGGCGTGCGCCTGCGTCCGGAGGCCGGCGATCTCGAGCACCGCGCCGCCGGGCGCGCGCGCAGGCTGTATGTAGAGCGATTTCAGGTCGCGGCCGATCATCATGCGGATCATGGCGTCGTGCCCGATCTCGCCGCGCGCTAATTCATCCACGACGGCGCCGTCGCGCAGCACCACGACCCTGTCGGCGCATTGTTCCACTTCGTTCAGGCGGTGCGTAATGAAGATCACCGCCACGCCGCCGGCCCTGAGTTCGGCGATCACCTTCAGGAGGCGCGCCGTCTCCGAGGCGGTGAGGCTCGAGGTCGGCTCGTCCATGATGACGATGCGCGCCTCGAGCGACAGCGCCTTGGCGATCTCGACGAGCTGGCGTTGAGCGAGCGACAGCCGGGCGACCGGCGTGTCGGCCTCGAAGTCGACGCCGAGCCGCCGCAGCAGCGGCGTCACCTTGGCCTCGAGCGCCGTCCGGTCGATCAGTTTCAGCGGCCCGCCGAAGACCGGTTCGCGCCCGATCATCACGTTGGCCGCGACGTCGAGATTGTCGAAGAGGTTGAGCTCCTGGTGCACGAAGGCGATGCCCGCCGCCATGGCGCCGGCGACCGTGAGCGACGCCTGCTCCGCGCCATCGATGCGGATCATTCCTTTGCTCGGCTCGACGACGCCGCCCAGGATTTTCATCAGGGTCGACTTGCCCGCGCCGTTCTCGCCGATCAGCGCCAGCACCTCGCCGCGATCGACACGCAGGCTGACGCGATCGAGCGCCTGCACGCCGGGATAGGTCTTGCTGACCGAGACGAGTTCGAGAAGCGGTGGAGTGACGGGGCCGGGCACGACGCTCAGTCTAAAGCACGTACCGATCGGATGTCTTGTCGGACCGCGGGCCTGGAGGCCCGCGGTCCGGCAAGACGGCGCCTTACTTCTTGCCCTGCCGCGCCTTCAGCTCCGTCCAGAAGGCATCGACGTTGCTCTTGTCGATGATCTTGGTCGGCACGATGATCAGGTGGTTCGCGGGGATGAAGGACTTGTCGCCCTCGAGGTACTTCGCCATGTCCTTCATGCCCTGATAGCCCCATTCATAGGGCTGCTGGACGACGGTGCCGACGATCGTGCCTTCCTTGACGCCGCCCAGGGTGATCGGGTCCTCGTCGAAGCCGATGATCGTCACCTTGCCGATCTTGCCGGCCTCCTTCAGCGCCTCGTAGATGCGTGGCGTGTTGTAGGAGTAGAAGCCGACCATGCAGTTGATTTCCGGATGGGCGGTGATCGTATCCTCGACGTTGCGCTTGGCGCGCGTCTGGTCGATGTCGTCGGCGCGCACGTCGACCAGCTCGATCTTCGAGCCCTTGATGGTCTCCTTGACGCCCTCGATGCGCTCGCGCGCATTGTCGGCGCCCGGCAGGCCGACGAAGCCCATGCATTTGCCGCCGTTGGGCAGCGCCTTCAGCATCAGCTGGCCGGCCTGCTTGCCGGCGTCGGTGTTCGAGGAGCCGATATAGGCGATGCGCTTGCTGTTGGGCGCGTCGCTGTCGGTGGTGAACAGGGCGACCTGGCCGCCGACGCGGTTCAGCGCGTCGCCCATGGTCTTGGGGTCGACCGCGCTCACCATGATGCCGGCGACGCCGGCGGCGACGAGATCGTCCATCATGCGCGTCTGGATGGCCGCCGACGATTGCTCGGGATACTTGAAGACGAGCGTGTAGTTCGGCAGTTCGCCTTGTGCCTTCTTGACGCCGGCTTCGGCCGCCTTCCAGAAATCGGAGGCGCCGTTGACCACGAAGGCCAGGGTCTTCTTGTCCGCCGATTGCGGGGCTCCGGCAAAGCTCAGCAGGGCGGCGGTGGCGGCAGTGGCAATCAACATTTTTTTCACGATCGTTCCTCCCTCTTGATGAGTGCAACGACGCGATCGTCGACCGATTTGAATATCGATCGAGCGACCAAATC